>JASJCH010000101.1 GCA_030066075.1 Woeseiaceae bacterium | reverse complement strand
TTCCAGCCCGAACCGATCAGGTAGCCGCGCACCACGGCCTCGATCGGCAGCGGTTCGAGGCGCTTGACGACGAGCGACCGGTCCCGAAGAGCAGCGGCCACGGCGGCGTCTTTCACGACGTCGTCGACGGTGAGTTCGGTCAGCTGGTTGGGGACGAGGTCGGCCATCATGTCGAACCAGAACAGTGAGATCTGCGTCAGGACGCGGCCCTTCCCGGGGATCGGGTTGGGCATGACCACATCGTAAGCCGACAGCCGGTCCGAGGTGACGATGAGCAGGTGATCGTCGTCGACCGCGTAGATGTCCCTGACCTTGCCGCGACCCAGCAGCTCCAGGCCCGGCACGTTCGACTCGAACAGGGCATCCGTGGTGTTCATGGTCAGGATGCTACCCCTTGCGTTAGCATTACGCCACGATCGGCCGTAGGGACCATTCTTGTACTGGGGCAAAATCATTGGCGCGCTGGCAGGCGCGGCTACGCTGAAACCCTGGTTCGTCCTCCTGGGCCTCGGACTCGGGCACTGGTTCGATATCCGGTTCCGGGAAGGCTACCGCCAGTTCGAGCAGCAGGGCGCGTCGATCGGCCGCTTGCCCGAAGAGTATGTTCGGCCCCTGTTCCAGACCATCGGGCACCTCGCGAAATGCGACGGGCGGGTGACCGAGGAAGAGATTCGCGCCGCCCGGGCGGTGATGCACCGCATCGGCCTCGGGCCGGCCCAGGTACGCAACGCGATCAACTGGTTCGACGAAGGCAAGCGCCCGGCATTTCCGTTGCGCGAGACCGTGCGTCACCTGCGTCGCGTCGCCGCGCGCCGCGCCGAACTGCGCCAGCTATTCGTGCGCCTCGTCCTCGAGGTCGTTCTGGCCAAGAACCGGTTGAGTCAGAAAGAACGCGAGCTGATCTGGGCGATCTGCAAGGAATTCGATATCGGCCGCGTCGAGCTGGCGCAGCTGGAGACGATGATCCGGGCCCAGAAAGGATTCCGGCACTCGCCCGCCGGCGACCAGGATGCGCGGCGCGTGCGCCAGGCTTACGCGACGCTGGGCATTGACGAGTCCGCGACCAACGCCGAGGTGATCAAGGCGTACCGCCGCGCCATGAACCGCCATCACCCCGACAAGATCGCCGGCGATAACCCTGGCGCAGACGCTATCGCCGCCGCCGAAAACCGAACTCGCGAGATTCGCGCGGCGTATGAGATGCTACGCTCTCGCCGCTCCATTCGATAACAGGAAGACCAACGTGAATCCCCTGATAGCCCCCTCGATTCTTTCCGCTGATTTCGCCAGGCTCGGCGACGACGTCCGCGCCGTACTCGATGCGGGCGCCGATATCGTGCATTTCGATGTCATGGACAATCATTTCGTACCGAATTTGACCATCGGGCCGCTGATCTGCGAGGCGCTGCGAAACGACGGGATCGAGGCGCCGATCGACGTACACCTGATGGTGGAGCCCGTCGACCGGATTATTCCCGACTTCGCCAGCGCCGGGGCGAGTTACATCACGTTTCATCCCGAGGCAAGCCGCCACATCGATCGCTCGCTGGCCCTGATCCGCGACGAGGGCTGCAAGGCGGGACTCGTGTTCAACCCGGCTACGCCGCTCGATTGCCTGCCCTACGTCATCGACAAGGTCGACATGATCCTGTTGATGTCGGTCAACCCGGGCTTCGGCGGGCAGAAGTTCATTCCTTCGGCGCTGGACAAGCTGCGTGAGGCGCGCAAGATCATCGACGACAGTGGCCTGGAGATCCGCCTGGAGATTGACGGCGGTGTCAAAGTGGACAATATCGGTGAAATCGCGGCGGCCGGCGCCGACACGTTCGTGGCCGGATCCGCCATTTTCGGCAGCGATGACTATGCCGCGACGATCGCGGCGATGAAGAAAGAGATCGCTAAAGCGTCGTAGGAGCGCCCCATGGGCGCGAAGGTCGCCTGCGGCGACCGGCATTGCGGCTATGCCGCAATGCTTCGCGGGCATGGCCCGCTCCTACAGGTTGCGGTTCGGCCGTGCGCCGTAAACGACGATCGTTTTGCCGCTGGCCGTCACGAGCCCCTGTTCCTCGAGAACCTTGAGCACGCGCCCCGCCATCTCGCGCGAGCAGCCGACGAGGCGACTCAGCTCCTGCCGCGACACCTTGATCTGCATGCCGTCCGGGTGGGTCATCGCATCCGGCTCGTTACAGAGATCCATGATCGCGTGCGCCACGCGGCCGGTAACGTCGACGAAGGCCAGGTCGCCCAGCTTCCGATTAGTGCGGTCGAGGCGCGTTGCAAGCTGGGTTGCGAGTTCGAACACCAGCCCCGGGCTCTCGCTGGCGATCTGCCGGAAGCGGGGGTAGGTCATTTCTGCGATTTCACACTCGGTGCGCGTGCGGACCCAGGCGCTGCGAGTGGGCTGCTCGTAGAAAAGGCCCATTTCGCCGAAGAACTGGCCCTTGTTGAGGTAGGCCAAAACCATCTCGTTGCCGTCCTCGTCTTCGATCATGACTTCGACCGAGCCATCGACGATGTAATACAGGACGTCAGGCAGATCGCCAGCGTGGATCATGACGGTTTTGGAGGGGACAGTCCGGACGCGGCAATAACTCAGGAAGCGGTTAATTGCCGGAACATCGCTCAGGGTCTTTGCAGTGGTTTGCATCTGTGGGTCCTCAACGCTCAAGCGACTCTCTTTTAATACAGTTCGCTCACAAGGGCAAGTTATTGTTCAATCACGTAAATTTCACACGCGGTAGGCGGTGCTCGTCATGACCCGAGCGGTGACCTTCATGAGCTGTCGAACGGGCTCGGGTAGCTCGGCGGCGCCAGCCTCCCGGGCGTTGTCGCCGTGCTCTGCTTCTTCGTCCCGCATCCGGGTCACGATGGCGCGGCTCCTGGCATCTTGTTCCGGGAGCTCGTCCAGGTGGCTGTCGAGGTGGTCGCAGACCTGGCTTTCGGTTTCCGCAATGAAACCGAGACTCCACTTGTCCCCGAGCACGCCGCTCGCGGCGCCGATCAGGAACGCGCCCATGTACCATGCCGGGCTTAGCATGCTCGGTTTCTCGTCCAGTTCGGTGAGCCGCTGTTCGCACCACGCCAGGTGGTCGAACTCTTCTTCGGCCGCGCGCTGCATATGTTCCTCGACGGACTGGTCGCGAGCGACCGTAGCATGCCCCTGGTAGAGCCCCTGGGCGGCGACTTCGCCGGCGTGGTTGACGCGCATCAGGCCGGCGGCATGCGATCTCTGTTTGTCGTCGAGGATGGCTTCGGGAATTTCACCGGCCGGGTTCGGGCGAGCAGGCCTGCCGGCGGGTGCCGCGATGGTACGCAGCGCGTTGTTGGCCCCCGCCAGCAGGCGGTCGAGCCGGGTCAGATGTCGTTCCTGCATGGCGAAAATTATACCAATAGCATCATGGCAGTTCAGAACGTTATACTCCGCGGCCGTTCGGGATTTGAACACTCGGAGTTACAGAATGAACTGGCGCAATATACTCGTTATCGGCCTGTTGGCCTTCGCGGCCCCGCTTTTCGCACAGGAAGAGGAGGCTGAAGAGAAAAGCCCCTGGTCAGGCAAGGTCAAACTCGGCTACCTGTCGCTAACGGGCAACACCGAGAGCGAGACCCTGAACACCGGTTTCGAGATCAACTACACGCTCGAGCTCTGGGAACACCAGGCCAAGGCCGCGGCGATCCAGTCGACTGAGAGCAAAATAACGACAGCCGAAGCCTACGATGTCGGCTGGAAGAGTGCCCGCAACGTAACCGAGCAGGACTTCGTCTTCGGCCGCCTCGACTGGCGCAAGGACCGGTTCAGCAGTGTCGAGGAGCAGTTTGCCCAGACAGTGGGTTACGGCCGACGACTAATCAGTAACGATAAGCACAGCCTGAACGGCGAGATCGGTGTCGGTGCCAGGCAATCGGACCTCGCTGACGGTAGCGACGAAACCGATACGATCTACACGGGCCGCCTGACCTACGCCTGGCAGATCTCGGAAACGGCGAGTTTGGGCCAGACCCTGCTGCACGAAGTCGGCGACAGCAACAACTTCACGGAGTCGGTCACCGACATCAGGGCGCGCCTGGTCGGCGGTCTGGCGCTGCTGGTGTCCTACACGGTGCGGCGCAACAGCGACGTGCTCCCGGGGACCAAAAATACGGATACTCGCACGGCAATCTCGCTCGAATACGCGTTCTAGCCGAGAAGGGCTCGTTTTTGGTCTCGTAAGTGATTGAATTAAAACGCCAAAAACGCGCCGACTTTCGGCGCGTTTTTGTTTGCATTGGGCCGTGCCGTCCGTTAAAATTTCGCGCCTTTCAGCCGACCGGCAGGTTTACGGCTGAGCGATAAAAATATCCCGACGGACAGAGATCAATGAATACGTTTTCTGCAAAGCCCGCAGAGGTTCGGCGCGACTGGTTCGTGGTCGACGCAACAGGCAAGACCCTGGGTCGCCTGTCGACCGAGATCGCGCACCGCCTGCGTGGCAAGCACAAGCCCGAGTACACCCCGCACGTGGACACGGGCGACTACATCGTTGTCGTCAACGCGGAGAAGATCCGCGTCACCGGCAACAAGAAAAAGGACAAGATGTATCACCACCACACGGGTTACATCGGCAACCTGAAGTCGCAGTCCCTCGAGACGATGCTCGAGGACCACCCGGAGCGCGTTCTGCAGAAAGCCGTCAAGGGCATGCTGCCGAAGGGGCCGCTGGGCCGGCAGATGTTCAAGAAGCTGCGCGTCTTCAAGGGTCCTGAACACGATCACGCTGCACAGCAGCCGATCCCACTGGAAATCAACGCATAATGGCTGACACGCAATTTTACGGTACCGGTCGTCGCAAAACGTCGACGGCACGCGTCTTCATGAAGCCCGGATCGGGCTCGATCACGGTTAACGACAAGCCGCTGGATTCATTCTTCGGCCGCAAGACGGCGCAGATGATCGTGCGCCAGCCGCTCGAGCTGATGCAGGTCACCGATAAGTTCGACGTCAACGTCACGGTCAAAGGCGGCGGCACGACGGGCCAGGCGGGTGCGATTCGTCACGGCCTGACGCGTGCGCTGATGCAGTACGATGAGTCGATGCGCCCGACGCTGCGCAAAGCTGGCTTCGTCACGCGCGACGCGCGCGAGGTCGAGCGCAAGAAGGTCGGCCTGCGCAAAGCTCGCCGCGCAACGCAGTACTCGAAGCGCTAAACTACTTCGGCTACCCCGCATTTGGGGGATCGTCTAGTGGTAGGACTGCGGACTCTGACTCCGCCAACGGGGGTTCGAATCCCTCTCCCCCAGCCAAAAAAGAAAGGGCCCCCATCGGGGGCCCCTTTGTTTTTTGGCCCGGGAGATCGGGATTTTAGAACCCTGTTCGACCAACGCAGCGCCGCAGGCGCAAGTTGGCGGGGAGCAGCGCAGCTGCGACCCAATCCCCATGGGAAGACGCACGTAGTGCGCCCCGAAGGGGTGAGAATCGCCCCAAGGCGATTCGAATCAATCCCTCGCCGCAGGCCCGACCCAATCCCTCACCGGCCCTGATCCCCGCCGGAAGTGTTACCTTTGCGCCGGGAACAGACGCGAATGGCCGAGAAGACCCAAGAATCCAGAAATGCCGCAGCGGTAGAAGCGGCTGCTGCGGCGCTGCGGCGCGGCGCACTCGTCGGCATGCCGACAGAGACGGTTTACGGACTCGCGGGCGATGCCGGTAACCCCGAGGCGGTTGCGCGCATCTTCGCGGCCAAGGGTCGGCCGAGCTTCAATCCGCTGATCTCCCACGTGGCGTCGCTCGAGATGGCAAGCAAGGAGGGACGGCTGGATGAGCGGGCGATTGCCCTCGCCGAACGTTTCTGGCCCGGACCGGTAACGCTCGTCGTGCCGGTGTCCGACAGCGGCAATACGTCGGAGCTTGCCCGCGCTGGTCTTGGTTCTGTCGGACTGCGAATGCCCGCGCATCCGCTGGCGCTGGCGCTGCTCGATGAATTCGGCGGGCCGGTGTCGGCCCCGTCGGCAAATCCCTCCGGCAAGCTCAGCCCGACGCGGCCGGAAGACGTCGAGCGGGATCTTGGTGAGCAGGTGGAGCTCGTCCTTGATGGCGGTGAGTGTGAAAAGGGCATCGAGTCGTCGATCGTCGCCTTGATGCCCGGCGAACCGCCGCGCTTGCTTCGACCCGGTGCGGTATCCCGGGCGCAGCTGGAGGAAGAGGTCGGCGAACTCGCGGCCGCAGATGCCGACGCGATTACCTCGCCCGGGCAGCTTATGTCGCACTATGCGCCCCGCGCGGCAGTGCGACTGGATGCAACGAGTATCGGCGACGGGGAAGTCCTGCTGGGATTCGGCGCTGCGGAGGGTGCGACGCTGAATCTCTCGCCGTCCGGCGATACGGTTGAGGCAGCCGCCAATCTCTATCGCATGCTGCGGGAGCTCGATGCGTCGGCCGCGAGCGCGATTGCCGTCTCGCCGATTCCCGAATCGGGACTCGGCGAGGCCATCAACGACCGGCTGCGCCGTGCGGCCGCGCC
>JASJCH010000100.1 GCA_030066075.1 Woeseiaceae bacterium | reverse complement strand
CTGCTCGCGGCCGTTCAGCGTCGTCTGGATGAAGTCGCCATTCATGCCGCGGATGTTCAGCTGCGACGACTGGCCCGAGTCGCGAATCGTCGTTACGCCCGGCACGCGCCCCAGCGCGTCAGCGATAGACTGATCGGGCAGGTAACCCAGCGGACCGGCGTCGACGACGTCGGCGATCGAGTCGGCCATGCGCTTGGTGTCCGTGGAATTGAGTACCGACGTCCTGATGCCGACGGTTACGATTTCCTCGATAGCCTCTTCCTCGTTGGCGTCCTGAGCTAAAGCAGCGCTAGGAAGAGCAGCGGCAACGGCGAGCGACACGGCCGAGCGGCTGTAGTGAGTGCGAGTCTTATTGACCATTGAATTTCCCCCGGGAATTGGTCTGGTTCTTAGATATACAACTTTCCGCATCTTAAAAAGGGCACCGAAACGGGGCAATGCAATGCATACGTATTCATTGTTTGAATACGTATGCATTGCATTGCGGCCAAACCGCCCCGTCATTAGTTTGCAGTAGGCCAGATGCAAACGATTTACAAGAACAACATCTAGATGACGCAGGGGAATTCACCAAACGTTCTGCCGCCGGGCAGACAGGCAGGGGTCTGTCTGCACATCACGGCCCTGCCCGGCCGCTACGGGATCGGTGAAATCGGCCGCAGCGCGCTGGATTTCATCGACGCGATGCGCGAGATGCACCTCAAAGTCTGGCAATTTTTGCCAACCGGGCCAACGGCTTACGGTGATTCGCCCTACCAACCTTTGTCCACGTTCGCCGGCAACGAGCTGCTGATCGATATCGGCGACCTGATCGACAAGGGGCTGCTGGAAAAGGCAGAAGCCGAGGAACTGGCGGCGCTGCCCGCGGACCACGTCGACTACGGGGCGCTGATCCCGATCAAGAATCGCCTGCTGCGCCTGGCCGCCGGTCGCTTCGAGGAACGCGCCAACGGCGAATTGCACGCCGCCTGCGACAAGTTTGTCGAAGACAACGATGAGCTCTGGCTGCACGACTACGCGCTGTACCGCATCCTCAAGACGCGCCACGGCGAGCGGCCGTGGCCCGAGTGGGCCCCGCAGTACGTGCACCGGGACGCCGATGCGATGCGCCAGCTCGAAACCAGCGCCGATACGCAGATCGCTGACATCAAGGTCATCCAGTTCCTGTTCTTCGAGCAGTGGGCGCGGCTTCGCAAATACGCCAATGACAGCGGTATCTACCTGTTCGGCGACATGCCCATCTGTATCGCGCTCGACAGCGCCGACGCGTGGGCGCATCCCGAGATCCTGTGCATCGACCGTGACGGCCGTCCCGAAGCCGTGGCTGGCGTACCGCCGGACTATTTTTCCGAGGATGGCCAGCTCTGGGGCAACCCGCTGTACGACTGGGACGTGCACGAGCGCAGCCAGTATCGCTGGTGGGTGGAACGCCTCGCCGCTTCGGCCGAACTTGCCGACCTGGTCCGGATCGATCACTTCCGCGGCTTTGAAGCCTACTGGTCGGTGCCCGCCGAGTCGGAGACGGCCAAGACCGGCGAATGGATAACGGGTCCGGGCGACGCCATCTTCGACGCGATGCGCGAATCCATGGGCAATCTGCCGATTGTCGCCGAGAACCTCGGCGTCATCACGCCGCAGGTCGAGGCCCTGCGCAAACGGCACGGCATTCCGGGCATGGTGGTGCTGCAGTTCGACGTCGCCGATGAGGACTTCGACCTGCTCAACGTGGCTCCGGACAACGTGTGCTACACCGGGACTCACGACAACGACACCACGGTTGGCTGGTTCCATGGCAGCCCCGGCGATATCCGTACCGAGAAAGAGATCGAGGAAACGCAGAAAGCGGCGCTCGAGGTCACCGGCGGTTCGACCGCGACGATCCACACCGACATGATCAAGGCTGCCTTCTCGACCGATGCGCGCCTGGCCATTGCGCCGCTGCAGGATTTTCTCGGGCTCGGCTCGGAGGCGCGCTTCAACGTGCCGGGCACGTCGAGCAACAACTGGCGCTGGCGCGTCCAGGAGACGCAGCTGAGTTCGTCTCTCAAGGGCCAGGTCGCGGCAATGGTCGAGGAATCCGGCCGCTCACTACAGAACTGAACCGTACAGCCGTAACAAACTTCTGGCAGACTATCGGATTGATTTCTGGTGGCTCGGGATAGCCGCAATGTCTCTCTACGAATACTCGACAGATTCACGTTTTGTCAGCCGCCTGACGCGCGACACGCTGGCCCTCGTGCTGGCCGGCGGCGCGGGCTCGAGGCTGCGTGAACTGACAGCCTGGCGTGCCAAACCGGCGCTTTATTTCGGCGGCAAGTACCGCATCATCGACTTCACGCTGTCCAACTGCATCAACTCTGGCATCCGCCGGATGGGGGTCCTGACCCAGTACAAGGCGCACTCGCTGATTCGCCACCTCGTGCAGGGCTGGTCCTGGTTCCAGACGGGTGCAGGCCGGGAATTCTGCGAGATCCTGCCGGCGTCGCAGCGCGTCGGCGGCGAGTGGTATCGCGGCACTGCGGACGCGATTTACCAGAATCTGGATATCATCCGCACGCACGACCCGAAACTCGTGCTGATCCTTTCGGGCGACCACATCTACAAGATGGACTACGGCCCGTTCCTGGCCGCGCACGAAGAACGCAAGGCCGACATGACGATCTGCTGCATCGAGATGCCTGTCGAGGAAGCCGCCGGGCAATTCGGCGTGATGACCGTCGATGAGACCGGCCGCATCGTCGGCTTCGACGAGAAGCCCGAGAAACCGAACGAGATTCCCGGCCAGCCCGGGTACTGCCTCGCCTCGATGGGCAACTACGTGTTCAACACGGAGTTCCTCTACGAGCAGGTGATCAAGGACGCGGATTCGCCCGACACGCAGCACGACTTCGGTCGCAACGTGATACCGGCCATCATCAGGGACTATCGTGTCTACGCTTACGCGTTTCGCGACCCCAAGACCGGCGAACAGGCTTACTGGCGCGACGTGGGCACGCTGCGTGCGTTCTGGGAGGCCAACATGGAGCTCGTCTCCAAGTCGCCGCAACTCAATCTCTATGACCGCGACTGGCCGATCTGGACGCACCAGATTCAGTCGCCGCCCGCCAAGTTTGTCTGGGACGATGATGGTCGTCGCGGCGAGGCCATCCAGTCGATGGTCTCCGGCGGCTGTATCGTGTCGGGTGCACACGTTCACAACTCCCTGCTCTTCTCCAGGGTCTACGTGCATTCGTACAGCAACGTCACCGAAACGGTCGTCCTGCCTGACGTCGACATCGGCGAGAACTGCCGAATTCACAAGGCCATCATCGACGCCGGCGCCAAAATCGCACCGGGTACGGAGATCGGCGTGGATCACGATGCCGATCGCGAACGCGGCTTCCGCGTTACCCGGGATGGCATCACGCTCGTGACTCCGGACATGCTGGGGCAGCAGCTGCACTTCACCCGCTAGGCAGGACCTTTATCAGTACCGGGCACGTCATATTCCTGGCCGCAGAGAACGCGGCACTGCGCGGCGGCAAAGTCGGCGGTGTCGGCGACGTCGTCAGGGATCTTCCCGCCGCGCTCGGCGAGCACGGCTGGCGGGCAACCGTGCTGACGCCCAGCTACGGCTACTTTCACACCCTGCCCGGCGCCCGCTTCCTCGGCTCGGTCAGCATCGAGTTTCGGGCCGTGCGCGAATCGGTTGCCGTTTACGAGGTGCCCGGATCGGTCGAGGACGTGACGAATGTCGTGTTCGAACACCAGGGCTTCAAATCTCTCGGCGATAGCATCATCTACAGCGAGGACGGCCCCACCCGCCCGTTTGCCAGCGACGCCAGCAAGTTCGCATTGTTCGGCGCAGCCGCCGCCGCCTGGATTCACGAGCAGGACCCGCAGCCGGATGTCGTCCACCTCCACGACTGGCATGCCGCGTTCTACCTGCTGATGCGGCACTATGGCGAGCATTATGAGGCGCTGTGCCGGATTCCAACGGTGTTCACGATCCACAATCTCTCCTACCAGGGCGTGCGGCCGTTGCGATTCGACGAATCGGCGTTGGAGGCCTGGTTCCCGGGCCTCGAGTACCTGCCGCAGGAGGTCGGCGACCCGTCGCACGCCGACTGCATCAACCCGATGGCCATGGCCATCAGGATGTCGGACCGGATCAGCACGGTATCGCCCACCTATGCCGGGGAGATCTGCCGCCCGAGCGACCCCGACCACGGCTTCATCGGCGGCGAGGGCCTGGAGACGTTGCTGGCGGATGCCCGGGACGACGGGCGCCTGGTCGGCATTCTGAACGGCTGCTACTACAATGGCCCCAAGGGCCGGCGGCCGGGTTGGCAGCGGGTACTGGGAATGATCGCCGAGCAACTCGACGCCTGGCCGGACACCGAGGCCAACCGACTGGCGGCGAGGACCCTCGACGGCCTGCCGAGGCGACGCCCTGCCTACGTTTTGACGAGCATCGGCCGCCTCGTGCGGCAGAAAGCCAGCCTGTTCTTCGAGAAGACTTCGCGCGGCGTCGCGGCGCTCGACGAAATACTCGAGGCGCTCGGGCGCAAGGGCGTCCTGATCCTGCTCGGCAGCGGCGAGTACATTTATGAGTACCAGATGCTCGAGACTGCCAAGCGTCACGACAACCTGCTGTTCCTGCGCGGCTATTCCGAGACACTCGCCGATCCGCTGTACCGCGCCGGCGACCTGTTCCTGATGCCATCGAGCTTTGAGCCGTGCGGCATCAGCCAGATGCTGGCGATGCGCGCCGCGCAACCCTGTGTCGTGCACGGCGTCGGCGGGCTACGGGACACGGTCGACGAAGGCCGCTCTGGCTTCGTTTTTGATGGCGACACCACCGAGCAACAGGCCGACCGCTTCGTCGAGGAAGTACACCGGGCACTGGAACTGAAATCGAACAACCACGATCATTGGCAGAAGATCTGCATTCGGGCCGCCAACGCCCGCTTCAGCTGGTCCAAGTCTGCGCGTGAGACCATTGAGCGACTTTATGAGCATCACTGAATCCATTGAAACCCTGGTCGCCGGACGGCACCACGATCCTTTCGCCGTGCTCGGGCTGCATCATGACGGCAAGTCACGTGTCGTCCGCGCGCTGCTGCCGCAGGCGCAGGCCGTTGCGTTAATCGACGCCGATGGCGAGGAAATGGCGCAGATGGACCGCGTCCACGATACCGGTCTGTTCGTCGCGAATATGCCGGCGCGCAAGCGCCGCTATCGGCTGCGTATCACGAACCATGACGGCTCGCGCTACGACACCGAGGATCCCTATCGCTTCGGCTCGTCGCTGGGTGAACTCGACCTGTACCTGCTGGGCGAGGGTTCCGACATCCGGATCTACGACAAGCTCGGCGCGCAGGTGCGCACCATTGACGGCGTTACGGGGACGCGCTTCGCGGTCTGGGCCCCGAACGCGTCCCGCGTCAGCGTCATCGGCGATTTCAACGACTGGGACGGGCGCCGGCACATGATGCGCCTGCATCCGGGCAACGGCATCTGGGAGATCTTCATCCCGGACATCGGCAACGGCCGCAAGTACAAGTTCGAGTTGCTGGACCGCGACGGTAACCTGCTGCCTATCAAGGGCGACCCGTTCGCGCGCTACAACGAGCCGCCGCCAGGCAATGCTTCGGTCGTCTACGACAGCGCTTACGACTGGCAGGACGGCGAGTGGATGCAACATCGCAATGCGACGCCGAACCTCGACGAGCCGATCAGCATTTACGAAGTGCACCTCGGCTCATGGCGCCGCAAGGAACACAACGAGTACCTCGGCTATCGCGAACTCGCCGACGAACTCGTCGACTACGTTAGCGACATGGGTTTCACTCACATCGAGCTGCTACCGGTCTCCGAACACCCGTTCGACGGTTCGTGGGGTTACCAGCCGATCGGCATGTTCGCGCCCACTCATCGCTTCGGTGATCCCGACGATTTTCGGTACCTCGTCGATCGTTGCCATGAGAAAGGCATCGGCGTCATCGTCGACTGGGTGCCGGCGCATTTTCCCAAGGACGAACACGGGCTGCGGCGCTTCGACGGCACCGCGCTTTACGAACATGAAGACCCGCGCAAGGGCGAACACGCCGACTGGGGCACGCTCGTCTTCAACTTCGGCCGCCGCGAAGTAACCAACTACCTGCTGGGCAGCGCGATTTACTGGATCGACGAGTTCCACATCGACGCCCTGCGCGTCGACGCTGTGGCCTCGATGCTTTACCTCGACTATTCACGCGAGGACGGCGACTGGGTGCCGAACGAGTTCGGCGGCAACGAGAACCTCGAGGCCGTGGCGTTCCTGCGACAGCTCAACGCCGTGTTGCACCTGCACGGCGCGACCAGCTACGCCGAGGAGTCCACGGCCTGGCCGGGCGTGTCGCGCCCCGTCGACCAGGACGGCCTGGGCTTCACCTACAAGTGGAACATGGGCTGGATGAACGACACGCT
>JASJCH010000035.1 GCA_030066075.1 Woeseiaceae bacterium | reverse complement strand
ATGACATGGTCGCCCGGTGCGCCCTCCGGGATCAGCTTGTCGAACACATCCACGAGGCGCTCGCCCTGGGCGGCAATGTCGTCGCCATGATCCGCGTAGTAACTCGACACCTTGCGCAGCAGGTCGCCGAAGGAGGGCATGCCGTAGCGCGGCTCGTTCGGAAAGTAAGTGCCGCCGAAGAACGGCCGCTGGTCCTCGGGGCTCAGGAACATCGTCAGCGGCCAGCCGCCGCCGCGCTGGGTCAGTAGCTGGTGCGCGGTCTGGTAAATCTTGTCGACGTCGGGCCGTTCCTCGCGATCCACCTTGATGTTCACGAACAGCTCGTTCATCAGGTCGGCCGTGGCGTCGTCCTCGAAGGACTCGTGGGCCATCACGTGGCACCAGTGGCAGGCCGAGTAGCCGATCGATAGCAGGATCGGTTTGCCGGCCTCCCGGGCCAGCTCGAATGCTTCCTCGCCCCACGGGTACCAGTCGACAGGATTGTCGGCGTGTTGCAGAAGGTAGGGGCTTGTTTCGGACGCGAGTCGGTTCGGCATGGTTTGCTATCATACCCGCCATGATCGTCTACCCCGACATCGATCCGGTCATTTTCTCGATCGGTGACGTAAAAATTCGCTGGTACGGCCTCATGTACGTGGCCGGGTTCCTCATTGCCTGGTGGCTGGCGCGCAAGCGCGTGCAGGTGGCGCATTCGCCGATCAAGACCGTGCAGCAGGCCGACGACCTGATCTTCTACGCGATGCTGGGCGTGATCCTGGGCGGCCGTGTCGGGCATGCGCTGTTTTACAGCGAGTCGAGTTTTTTCGACGACCCGTTCTACCTGTTTCGCATCTGGGAAGGCGGCATGGCCTTCCACGGCGGACTGCTCGGCGTGCTGTTTGCGATGTGGTTATTCGGCCGCAAGCTGAACCTGTCGATGTGGCAAGTCACTGATTTCATGGCACCTTTTGTGCCGCTCGGCCTCGGCTTCGGGCGCATCGGCAACTTCATCAACGGCGAGCTCTGGGGCGGGCCGACGACGCTGCCATGGGGTTTTCAGGTTGGTGGCGAGGTCCTTCACCCGTCGCAATTGTATGAGTCGCTGCTCGAAGGATTCGTGCTGTTTGCGATCCTCTGGTGGTTCTCGGCGAAACCGCGGCCGTATATGGCGGTCTCCGGTCTGTTCCTGTTCCTCTATGGCGTGTTCCGGTCCTTGATCGAGTTCGTCCGTACGCCTGATGCCCACATCGGCTATCTTTATGGCGACTGGCTCACAATGGGAATGGTGCTGAGCGCACCCATGATCATCGTCGGCGGTGTCATGCTATTCATGGCGTACGGCCGCAAGAACAAGGAGGCGATGGCCTGACATGCAGCAATACCTGGACCTGATGCGCGACGTGCGCGACAACGGCGTCAAGAAAGAAGACCGCACCGGCACCGGCACGCTGAGCAAGTTCGGCCACCAGATGCGCTTCGACCTGGGGGAGGGCTTCCCGGTCGTGACCACCAAGAAGCTGCACCTGCGCTCGATCATCTACGAGTTGCTGTGGTTCCTGCGCGGCGACAGCAACATCCAGTATCTCAAGGACAACGGCGTTTCCATTTGGGACGAGTGGGCCGACGAGAATGGTGAGCTCGGCCCGGTCTACGGCGTGCAGTGGCGCAGCTGGCCGACGCCCGACGGCGGGCACGTCGACCAGATCGCGCAGATCGTCGACCAGATCAAGAACAATCCGGATTCGCGGCGCATCATGCTCAGCGCCTGGAACGTGGCCGAGATCGAGAACATGGCGCTGCCGCCGTGCCACTGCCTGTTCCAGTTCTGGGTCGCCGAGGGCAAGCTGTCGTGCCAGCTCTACCAGCGTAGCTGCGACATCTTCCTGGGCGTGCCGTTCAACATCGCCTCGTATTCGCTGCTGACGCACATGCTGGCGCAGCAGTGCGACCTCAATGTCGGCGACTTTGTCTGGACGGGCGGCGACTGCCACCTGTACCTCAACCATCTCGAGCAGGCCGACGAGCAGCTAACGCGCGAGCCGCTGCCGCTGCCGCGCCTGGCCATCAAGCGGCGCCCGCCGAGCATCTTCGACTACGAGCACGAAGATTTCGAGATCCTCAACTACGAGGCGCACCCGCACATCAAGGCCGCGGTGGCTGTGTAGGAATAGTCGTAGGAGCGCCCCACGGGCGCGATCGCGGCCATGGGCCGCTCCTACAGGTAGCCAAGATATGATTAGCCTAATCGTCGCCGCCTCAACCAATAACGTCATCGGCAATAAGGGCGATCTACCCTGGCGCCTGTCAGACGACCTCAAGCGCTTCAAGGCCCTGACCATGGGCAAGCCGATCGTCATGGGCCGCAAGACGTACGAGTCGATCGGCCGGCCACTACCCGGGCGACAGAACATCGTCATTACGCGCCAGGAAGATCTCGTGGCCGAGGGCTGCGACGTTGTTGCCTCGCCCGAAGCCGCGATTGAAGCGGCTGGCGATGCCGACGAGATCATGATCATTGGCGGCAGCCACATCTACAGCGTGTTTCTTCCAATAGCGGATCGAATTTACCTGACGCGGGTGCAGGCTGACGTCGATGGTGATGCTTTCCTGCCACCTGTTGACGAGCGCGAATGGCGGTTGACGTCGAGCGTGTCGCACGCAGCCGATGCCGACAACGACTACGCGTCGAAATTCATCGTGCTGGACCGGCAGGTAGAGAACGGGCGGTGAGCAGTATCGACGACAGCTTGAGACACCTGCTGCCTCACGAATTGGTGGTTGCAGGCGACGACCTGGCCATGCGCAACGTGTCGTACTGGGACAATTCGCCAACGCGCGGCAAGATGCTGTTGCGTCCGGAATCAACTGGCCAACTTGTCGAGATCATGCGCCTGTGCCACGCGCGCAGCCAGAGTGTGGTCATACAGGGCGGTTTGACCGGGCTCGTCGAGGGGGCCGTCTCCACGGACGAGGACGTCATCATCTCGCTCGAGCGTATGAGTCGCGTCGAGTCCATCGATCCCTGGGACGGCGTGGCGGTCGTGCAGGCCGGGGCGGTGTTGCAGGCCGTGCAGGAGCAGGTGGCCGAGCAGGGATTCCTGTTTCCGCTGGATTTCGCCGCTCGTGGCTCGGCGACGGTCGGCGGCGCCGTGGCGACGAATGCGGGCGGTCTCAATGTCCTGCGCTACGGCATGATGCGCAATCTCGTCCTCGGGCTCGAGGCCGTACTTGCAGACGGTACCGTCGTGTCGTCGATGAACCAGATGCTGAAGAACAACACGGGCTACGACCTCAAGCAGCTCTTCATCGGCTCCGAGGGAACGCTCGGCATCGTGACCCGCGCCGTTATCCGGCTATACCCGCAGACGACATCCCGACAGACTGCACTACTCGCCGCCAAAGACTTCGAATCGGTGGTCGGCCTGCTGCAACGAATGCGCTCGGGGCTGGGTGGCACGCTCAACGCGTTCGAAGTGATGTGGAACGACTACTACCAGAACGTGACTGGTGACAACGGGCACGATGCGCCGCTGCCGCGAGACTATCCCTACTACGTACTCGCTGAGGCCGAAGGGGTGAGCGCGGAAGCCGACGAGCAACGGTTCATGGCTGTGCTGGAGGCCGGCCACGAGGCCGGTGAGATCGCGGATGCCGTGGTGCCGAAGTCGGCTACCGAACGCGACGCGGTGTGGAAGATTCGCGAGGAGTTCGACTCCGCGCTGCCCGCCTACATTTACGACGTGAGCCTGCCGATAGACGCGATGCCGACCTACGTCGACAGGCTCAAGCAGGGGGTTGGCGACTGGCGCGGCGATGCGAGCTGCGACGTTTTCGGCCATCTCGCCGACGGCAACCTGCACATCTTCGTGAGGCCCTCCGACAGTGAGGAACATCGCGAGTCAGCTGATCGTATCGTCTACGAAAGCCTCGAAGGGCTCGGGGGCTCGATCTCGGCCGAGCACGGCATCGGTATCGACAAGCGCCGCTGGCTTAGCATTTCGCGTTCCGATACCGAGATCGCGCTGATGCGCACGCTCAAGCAGGCGCTGGATCCGAAGAACCTGCTGAACCCCGGCAAGATCCTCGACTAGAGGCGCGCGAACTTCGCCGTGAAGTGCCGCAGGAACTGCGGCGCCTCGACGATGCGTATGCCCCGAATCGACTCGCGGCGCTCCCAGACCAGGCCAATCGCTTCGAGCACATAGTCCATGTGGCTCTGGGTGTAAACGCGGCGCGGTATCGCGAGGCGCAGCAACTCCAGCCGCGAGGCCTGTTCGTCGCCCGTATGCGGGTCCAGCCCGAACATGACCGAGCCGATCTCGACGCCGCGAATGCCACCCTCGATGAAGAGCTCGACGGCCAGCGCCTGGCCCGGATAATGCAGTGCTTCGATGTGTGGCAGGAAGCGGCCCGCGTCGAGGTACACGGCGTGGCCGCCGGCCGGCGCGATAACCGGGATGCCGGCATCGACCAGGTGGTTGACCACGTACTTCGTCGAGTCCAGCCGGTAGTCGAGGTAGTGCTCGTCGAGGATCTCGCACAGCCCGATCGCGATCGCGTCGAGGTCGCGCCCGGCGAGACCGCCGTACGTCGGGAAGCCCTCGGTCAGGATCAGGATGTTGCGTTCCCGATGCGCGAGCTCGGCGTCGTTGGTGCACAGGAAGCCGCCGATGTTAGCGAACGCGTCTTTCTTTGCCGACATCGTGCAACCGTCGGCATAGCTGAAGGTTTCGCGGGCGATCTCGATCGTCGGCTTGTCTGCGTAGCCCGGCTCGCGGCGCTTGATGAAATGGGCGTTCTCGGCGAAGCGGCAGGCGTCGATATAGAACGGTATGCCGGCCTCGTGCGCGATGCGGCTTACCTCGCGGATGTTGGCCATCGAGACGGGCTGTCCGCCGCCCGAGTTGTTGGTGATCGTGAGCATGATCAGCGGGATCTTCTCGCGACCGTGCTCGGCGACGACCTTCTCGAGGGCGGCCGTGTCCATGTTGCCCTTGAACGGGTAGTCCGAGTCCAGGTCGGCCGCTTCCGCGCAGGGCAGGTCGAGCGCTTCGCCGCCGTTGTATTCCACGTTGGCCCGCGTCGTGTCGAAGTGCGTGTTGTTGGGCACGATCATGCCGGGCTGTACGAGCACGCCGAACAGGATGTGTTCCGCCGCGCGTCCCTGGTGCGTCGGGATGACCTGCTCGAAGCCGAAGATGCTCTTCACCGTGTCGCGGAAGCGATACCAGCTGCGCGCGCCGGCGTAGGATTCATCGCCGCGCATCATGGCGCCCCAGGCTTCGGCCGACATGGCGCTGGTGCCCGAGTCGGTCAGCAGGTCGATGATCACGTCTTCGGCCGCCAGCAGGAACGGGTTGAAATGCGCCTTCTCGATCAGCTGTTCGCGTTCCTCGCGGGTGGTGAGCTTGATCGGCTCGACCATCTTGATACGGAAGGGCTCGATGATTGTTTTCATAGCCATACCTGCTAGTCGATTTGCTCGAAGCGCGCCTGGAAGAAGCGTAGCACCTCGGGTTCATAGGTGAACCGCAGGCCCTTGACCTCGTCGCGCCGTTCCATGACCTCCTGAACTGCGCCGACGACCACATCCATATGCGCCTGGGTGTAGACACGGCGTGGAATCGTGAGCCTGACGAGCTCCAGGTTCGGCTTGTAGTTCTCGCCGGTCTCCTTGTTGCGCCCGGCCGAAACGATACCGCGTTCCATGGAACGAACGCCCGATTCCACGTACAGCGCGGCGGCCAGCGCCTGCGCCGGGAAATGGTCCTGTTCGATGTGCGGCAGCATCTTTGTCGCATTGAGGAACACTGCGTGGCCGCCGATCGGGTTGACGATCGGGATGCCCGACTCACGCAGCCGCCTACCGAGGTACTGCACCTGCCCGACGCGCGCATGGATGTGGTCATCCTGGACGCTCTCGGTGATGCCGATCGCGAGCGCCTGCATGTCGCGTCCCGCCATGCCGCCGTAGGTGTGCAGACCCTCGTAGACGACCACCAGGGCGCAGGCCTGCTCATAGAATTTTGCGTCGTTCATCGCGAGGAAGCCGCCGATGTTGACCATGGCGTCCTTCTTCGCCGACATCGTCGCCGCATCGGTCAGCGCGCAGATCTCGTAGACGATGTCCTTGACCGAGGTGTCGCGATAGCCCTCCTCACGCTGCTGGATGAAATGCGCGTTTTCGGCAACGCGCGTCATGTCGTGAACGAGCAGGATGTCGTGCTGGTCGCACCACTGGCGGACGAGCTTGAGGTTGGCAAGTGAAATCGGCTGGCCGCCCGCCATGTTGACGCAGGTTGCAATGCAAACGTACGGGATCTTGTCGGCGCCGACTTCGTCGACGAGCGCGTCCAGCTTGCTGATGTCGACGTCGCCCTTGAACGGGTGCTCGGACTCGGCGTCATGCGCCTCGTCGATGATGACATCTATAAACGTGCCGCCCGCGAGTTCCTGGTGCAGGCGCGTCGTCGTGAAGTACATGTTGCCGGGCACGAAGTCGCCCTCTTTGATCAGGCACTGACTGAGAATATTTTCGGCGCCGCGGCCCTGGTGGCAGGGCACCGTGTACTTGTAGCTGTAGTACTCCTCGACGGTGTCCCTGAGGTCATAGAAGTTGCGGCTGCCCGCGTAGGCCTCGTCGCCCATCATCAGTCCCGCCCACTGCCGGTCGCTCATTGCGCCGGTGCCCGAGTCGGTCAGAAGGTCAATGTAGACATCTTCGGAGCGCAGCAGGAAGGTGTTGTAGCCGGCCTCACGAATGGCATTGAGACGGTCCTCGCGGCTGGTCATCTTGATCAGCTCGACCATCTTGATCTTGTAGGGTTCTGCCCAGTCTCGGATCGTCATTACTCCACCTCCAGATCGATCGGAAATCCGGATCAGTCAGGGTGTGTGAGCTACTAACGAACAACACCACCATGATGATCACAGTGGCATTTCATCCCTTGCCGGTGGGGGCCGGACAAGTGGCCGTCAGACCATGGTAGTGCCGGTAAGCCGCGGAGACCTATACGTAAAAATACTGCGCGATGTCAGACCTGGCCGGGAACCTGGTAGACCCGCGCGACCTTGCGATCCAGCCGCAGGGCGGTGAGCTGGCGGCCCCAGATGCACCCGGTATCGAGGCACACGAGGTCGGGCAGCACGACCAGGCCGAGCGCCGACCAGTGGCCGAAGACCACGCGCGTACCCCACCAGGCCGCGTCATCGACTTCGAACCAGGGAACGAGGTTCTTGCGCGCCCGGTGCGGCGGCCCGCTGTGCGCAAAATTCAGGCGCCCCTTGTCGGTAATCATGCGCATGCGGGTCAGGCAGTTGATGATAAACCGCAGGCGCTTGTAGCCCTTGAGCTTGCCCGACCACATGCGCGGCGTATTGCCGTACATCTCCCCGAGCAGACCTTTGTAGTCGTCGCTCTGCAGCACCGCCTCGACCTCGGCCGCCCGGGCCAGCGTTTTCCTGACCGTCCACGAGGGATGCGTGCCGGCGTGCACGAGCAGGGTGTCCAGCGACTCGTCGTAGTGCGCCAGCGGCCGGTGGCGCAGCCAGTGGATCAGCTCGTCGCGGTCGTCCGCCTTGAGGATCTTCTGCAACGTCTCGAAGCGCTTGCCATCGTTAACTTTGCCCGATGCGAGCGCGATCAGGTGCAGGTCGTGGTTGCCCAGCACGTTAATGACCGAGTCGCCGAGAGACTTGACGTAGCGCAGCGTCTTGAGCGACTTGGGGCCGCGGTTAACGAGATCGCCTACGAGCCAGAGCTTATCCTCGTCCGGATCGAACTTGATTCGGTCGAGCAGCATGCGGAACGGGTCATAGCAACCCTGCAAATCCCCGATTGCGTAGATCGCCATGCTGCCGGGTGATGGCTAGTGCAGAACGCCTGGTACGGCCAGCGTGAACGGCGCGATCGGCGCGTCGAAGTTGACGCCGTTGTCGGCCTCCATCCGGTACAGCCCCTGCATGGCGCCGACCGGCGTCTCGAGCACGGCCCCTGACGAGTAGCGAAACTCCTCGCCCGGGTTCAGGTGCGGCTGTTCGCCGACGACGCCGTCGCCGCTGACTTCCTGCACCTTGCCGTTGGCGTCGGTGATGATCCAGTGACGACTGATCAGGCGCGCCGGTACGTTACCGTCATTGGTGATCGTGATCGTGTAGGAGAACACATAACGATCGGCCGCCGGCTCGGACTGCTCGTCCACGTAGTCGGTCACGACCTGGATGCCGATGTTGCAGTGGGCGTCACTCATCAGGCTATTCTAGCGCATTTGATCCTGTGCATTTAATCCAGCGCATTGGCAAGACTGACATAATCCGCGATGGCAATTGCTTCGGGCCGCAGGCCCGGATCGATACCGACGAACTCCAGGGTCTCCTCGTCCACCATGCCGCGCAGGGAATTGCGAATCGTCTTGCGCCGCTGGCTGAACGCCTGGCTGACGAGTTTCGCAAACCGTAACTCGTCGTTAATGTCATAAGTGCCGGCGGGCAGCGGCACCAACCGTACGATGCTCGAGGTCACTTCGGGCGGCGGATCGAAAGCCTCGCGGCCGACGTCAAACAGCGACTCGATGTCGAAGTGGCAGCCCAGCATGATGCTGAGCCTGCCATAGGTCTTGCCGCCCGGCTCGGCAGCCATGCGATCGACGACCTCCTTCTGCAGCATGAAGTGCATATCGACGAGCCGGTCGCGATACTCCAGCAGGTGAAACAGCAGCGGCGTCGAGATGTTGTACGGCAGGTTGCCCACCACGCGCAGGTCGTCACCGAGCGTCGCGAAGTCGAAGTCCAGCGCGTCGGCCTCGTGGATGGAGACGTTTGCTGCTTCCGCGTAGTCGGACCGCATCCTCGCGGCAAGATCACGGTCGAGCTCGATCGCGTGCAGCTCGCAGCGGGCGCGGGCGAGAAGGCCGGTCAGGGCGCCCTGGCCGGGGCCGATCTCTACCATGCGGTCGCCCTCACGGGGGGCGATTGCGTCGATGATGGCGCCGACCACGCCGGGGTCGACAAGGAAATGCTGGCCGAAGCGCTTCCTGGCCCGGTGCCTGCTCATGCGCCGGCAAGCTCCGCGGCCAGCCGAACCGCGGCCAGCAGGCTGCCGTTGTCGGCACGGCCCGTGCCGGCAAGGTCCAGCGCCGTCCCGTGGTCGACCGAGGTGCGAATGATGGGCAGGCCGAGCGTCACGTTAACGGCGTTACCGAAGCCCGCGTGCTTGAGGACGGGCAGGCCCTGGTCGTGGTACATCGCGAGCACGGCGTCACGGGCGCCACCGGCAGGGGTGAACGCCGTGTCCGCCGGCAGAGGTCCGCGGACGCGAACCCCTCGTCCCGCAAACTCGTCGACGACGGGCCGGATGATGGCGTCGTCCTCGCTGCCGAGGTGGCCGCCTTCGCCCGCGTGCGGATTGAGGCCGCAAACGATGACCTCGGGGTGCTCGATGCCGAACTTGCTGGCCAGGTCTTCGACCAAAATCCCGAGCACATCGCGTAGCAGCTCCGGGCTCAATGCGTCCGGCACGTCGCGCAAAGCCAGATGCGTGGTCGCCAGGGCGACGCGCAGGTCGCCGGCCGTGAGCAGCATGACCGGCAAAGCCGTGCCTGTGAGTTCGGCGAGGAACTCGGTATGGCCGCTGAAAGCGATGCCCGCATCGTTGATGACACTCTTCTGCAGTGGCGCGGTCACCAGCGCAGCGAAGGTGCCGTCCATGCAGGCCTGCACCGCAATACGCAGTCCGTCCAGCAGGGCAGGCGCATTTGCCGGGTCGAGTTTGCCTGCCGTGACGCCGGACGGGAAGTTTACAGGGACGACATGCAGCTGCTGGTCGCCGCCGGAAACGTCGCCGGCGTCGGCGAGATCTACCTCGACAATATCGACGTCGATGCCGGTCTCACGCGCGCGCTGGCGCAGGACGTCGGGATCCGAGATTACGACGAACGGATAAGGCAAGGCCTCATGCGCCAGGGACAGGCACAGCTCCGGGCCGATACCGGCCGGTTCTCCTGCGGTGATGACTAAAGGGGCGCGCTGGCCCATGCGGCGATCCTACAGGCGCTTCTCGACGTATGCCTGGTCGCGCAGGCGCTGCACCCAGAGCTGGGTCTCCTCGCCCATCTTCCCGTTGACGAGGCGATTCTGGCAGTTGAGCTCCTTGAGGTCTTCCGTGTTGTCGTAGACGCGACGATCGAGTACCTCGAGGATGTGCCAGCCATAGCGGCTGCGGAACGGTTCCGAAATGACGCCTTTGTCCAGGGCATTGACGACTTCGGCGAACTCGGGGACAAACGTGTCCGGCGTCGCCCACGGCATCTCGCCGCCCTCGTTGGCCGAGCCCGGGTCGTCCGAAAGCAGCTTGGCGATCTCTCCGAATTCTTCACCCTCGTCCATGCGCTCGAGCGCATCTTCGAGGCGCTGCCTGGCGGTCTCGTCGTCGATGATCTCGTTGGGCGTAATCAGGATATGGCGCACGAGGACCTGGTCAACCTGGCTGCGCTCGATGGAGCTGCGCATGTCGTTGACCTTGACGATGTGAAAGCTGCTCGCGCTGCGGAACGGTTCGGAGTAGCCGCCGCTCTCGAGCGTAACGACGACGTCGGTATAGATCGTCGGCAACTCGCTGCCCTTCATCCAGCCGAGCGCGCCGCCTTCGAGTGCGGTTTGCGCATTGGAGTATTGCAGGGCCATCGTTGCGAAATCGGCGCCTTCCTGCAGCTGCCGGTAAATGTCTTCGGCCTTCTCCTCGATCGCTTCGACTTCCCTGGCCGTTGCCGATTCCGGGATGCTGACCAGGATGTGCGACAGGTTGTAATCGGAATCCACGGCGACGTTCTCTTCCAGATCGGCAATGCACTGCTCGATCTCGCGCGGTGAAATCGCGATACGGTTGCCGACGTCGATCTGTCGCAACTGTTCCAGCGTCACCTCATCGCGGAATTCGCGGCGAAACTCCGGATAGCTAATGCCCTCCTCGGCGAGAATGGCGGGCATGTCCTCGAACCGGACTCCCTGGGTGATGGCCAACTGCTCGATAGCCTGGTTCAGCATCGCGTCGGAGACCTGCAGCCCGATACGCTCGGCGCGCTGCAACTGGATCTCCTTGACGATCAGCGCTTCGAGCAGCTGGTCGCGGAGCATATCCGGCGGCGGTAGCTGCATCGGCGGATTGCTCTTTGCGGCCCGCTCGATGACCACGGCGGTCTGATCGCGCAGCTGGCTCTTGAGTACGACACCGTCGTTCACGACGGCCGCGACGCCATCGACGAACACGCCCGTTTCCGAGAGTTCGTCCGCCAGCGCCGCGGAGCCGGCCGACAGTATGCTGGTGACACACGCGATAGCGCGTAACATATTGTTTTTAAACACTATTTCTTACCGGAGATTCGCGGAGTAGCCAAGAATACCACGTTCCAACATTTTGTCAGCCGCGGTGCCCACACTCGACAGTCCCTTCAATACCAATTGCAGACCGATCGAGGAATCGCGAGTTCCGTCGCGCGTGGAGATGTGGCGGCGGGAAACGAGGCGCAATCCCCAGCAGCAGCTCTCGTACTCCACGCCGACAAACTCCTCGAGGGCCTCTTCTTCGCGGAACGAGTACTTGTAACGGCCGACGATATTCCACTGCTCTGCAATCGGCCATGACCACGAGATGTCGCCCTGTTCGAGGGAGTCCCGGCGGAAGCGGTAGGACACGTTGAGGATCTTGTTCGTGGCCGGGCGGTATTGCAGCCGGGCCTGGGACTGCGTGGTGCCCCGGTCCGCCTGGCCCCACTGGTGACCGACGTCGAAATTGAGGTTTTGCGACAGGCCGAAACGCACCTCTGCAATATAATCGGAAGAGTCGTCAATGAACTGCGGCTCGTCGGGCAGGGTGACGCGGCTGACGCTCAGGTAGCGCGTCTGGCCGATGGTGGCGGTGACGAGTTCGCGGCCCGAGGACGTGTCGAGGATGCGCGACGTCATGCCGACGCTCACCTGGTCGGTGTCGGCGATGCGATCGACGCCAAGGTAGCGATTGGTGCGATACAGCGACACCAGGTTGAGGTCCGGTGTAATCGTGTCGAATACGGGCAGGTCGTCCTGGTCCCGCTCCGGAATGTGCACATACAGCATGCGGGGTTCCAGTGTCATCACGCGATTCGTCGCCCCGCCGTTGATGTCTCTTTCGAGTATCAGCCCGACGTCGATGCTGCTGATGGGCACCGTGCGCGACGGTTCGGCGTCCTCGCCGGGGTCGGTGTTGTCAAGGTCGTAGCGCGTGTGGTCGAGGGTAACGGCTGGCGTGATGAACCATCCCGGGTTACGCGACAACGGCAATGCGAGTTGTGGCGCAACGTTGAGGCGCCAACCCGTGACGCCGACGTCGCGGTCGAAGTTGACGAGTTCGCCCTCGATGCCCAGCTGCGCGCCCAACCAGCGGTCCGGCCAGTAACCGTTCACGAGCAGCTGGGGCAAGCGTTGATACGGCTCGTCGATCGGCTGGATTGCTTCGTCGATGGTCTGGAAATCCTGGACCTGCCCGAACAGTGACCACGTGTCCGTGTGGTAGTCGAAGCTCATGCGGCGATCGAGGTGCGTAATACTCGAAACAGTCAGGCTGCCGCCGAGATCCTCGAAATACTGGTTATCGGATACCTCCTGGAAGTGCAGGAGATTGCGCCAGCCACCTTCGAACAGCGTGCGGTGCTGCACACGAATCATCGACCGCGAATCGTTGAACTTGTTATCGCTGCCGAGGTACTCGCCATAGACCTCGCCGTCCATCGTGTTGGTGAGATACCGGAACTGCGATCCGATCTGCCAGCCACGGTCAGTCAGCAATCGTGGTGTGATCGTGGCGTCGTAGTTTGGCGCGATGTTCCAGTAGAACGGCACCCGGATCTCGTTGCCGCTGCGGCTGCTGGACCCGACCTCGGGAGTGAGTACGCCGGTCTTGCGCGCATCGCCGATCGGGAACGACAGGTAAGGAGAGTACAGGATCGGCACGCCCTGGAACCGCAGGCTAACGCCCTTTGCAGTGCCCACGCCCTCGCGCGTGTCGAGGTCGATGTCGCGCGCCCGGATGACCCAGTCGTCCGACTCGGGCGGGCAGGTCGTGTAACTGACGTCGTCGAGTTCGAGGCGGCCGGCCTGGTTGATCTCGAGCCTGTCGGCCGCGCCACGGCCGTTGTTCTCAAACAGCAGGAAGCTGGCCCCTTCGAAGCGGATGCGACCGAGACCATAGGAGAATTCGGCGCTGTCGGACTCGACGTGCGAATTCGGATCCTCGAAGCGCACCTGTCCGTCGAGCAGCAGCGACTGGTTGACAGGTTCGTAAACGGCTTCGTCGGCGCCGGCCAGCCTGTCCCCCTGGCGCAACAGGACTCCGCCGGTCATCGATGCACTCGGCTGCTCGCCCAGTTGCGCTTCGAGTTGACCGACTTCGAAGATGACCGTGTCCGGATCATCGACAGTGATCGACGTAAGCGCGTCATCGACGTCTACGGAGGGGGGCGGCGCGTAACAGGCGTCAGGCTCCGCGGCATACGCGCAGCGCGTGACAAGCAGAGCACCAGCGATGATCAGGCGAGTCGAAGACAAAATGCTTGTCGGGTTACAGGGGTGTGTTACCTTCGCATAGATTTACAGGTGCTTCAACGCGTTACGGAGTTTCGAGATCGACGAACGATTGGCAGGATTGACACGCTGGGTACGGGGTTTCGACGGACTCGAGAAAGCTGATCCGCACCCGGCATCGGGCGACGCCAGCTTCCGCCGCTACTTTCGTGTGCATTCGGACACAGCCAGCTACATCGTGATGGATGCGCCGCCGGAGAAGGAAGACAGCCGCCCGTTCATCCAGGTCGCCGGCTACCTGGAATCCATGCAACTGCACGCGCCGCGGGTGCTCGAGGCCGACCTCGAGCACGGATTCCTGCTGCTGACCGACCTCGGCAGCACGCAGTACCTGCAACTACTCGAGGATGACGCCGCCGCTGCCGAAGTCCTGTATGCAAGCGCCATGCGTGCGCTGCTGATCATCCAGAACCGCGGCGAAGCGTTTCAGTCGCACCTGCCTGCTTACGATGCCGAGCGCCTGCATTTCGAAATGTCGCTGTTCCACGACTGGCTGTGCGAAAAACACCTGTCGATCGAGTTCAGCGACGCAGACGAGCGCGAGTGGCGGATGCTGTGCGATCAGCTCGTGGCGAATGCACTGGAACAACCGCAGGTGTTCGTGCACCGCGACTACCATTCACGCAACCTGATGGTGGCCGAGGACGGCCCCGGTATCCTCGATTTCCAGGACGCGATGGAAGGGCCGCTGACCTACGACCTCGTTTCTTTGCTCAAAGACTGCTACGTAAAAATGTCGGCGGACCAGATCGCCAAACTGGTTGCCGAATTCGCGCATGACGCTCGCCAGCTTGGTGTCCATGACCTGGGCGACGAGCAGTACCGGCGCTGTTTCGACCTGACCGGCGTACAGCGCCACCTCAAGGCGGCCGGCATTTTCGCGCGCCTCAACCATCGTGACGGCAAGAGCGGTTATCTCGCCGACGTTCCGCGGACGCTGAGTTATATCGTCGACCTCGCGCCCGACTATGGCGAACTCGGCTGGCTGGTCGACTTTATCAATGCACGCGTGCTGCCGGGGCTGGAGTCAACCGCTTGATCGCGATGATCCTCGCCGCCGGACGCGGTGAACGCCTGCGCCCGCTGACGGACACAACGCCGAAGTCGCTCGTCGAAGTGCGCGGTAAGCCGTTGCTCGAGTGCCACCTGCATGCGCTGCAAACGGCGGGCGTCGAGACGGTTGTTATTAACCTCGGCTGGCTCGGCGACAAGGTCTTCGACCGTATCGGCTCCGGCGCGCGCTATGACCTCAACGTGGTCTACAGTAATGAGGGTGACAACATCCTGGAGACCGGCGGCGGCATCCACCGGGCGTTGCCCATGCTGGGCGACGATCCGTTCCTGGTGGTCAATGCCGACATCTACACGGACATGCCGTTCTCCGGAATCAATCTCGGCGCGAATGACATGGCGCACCTGGTACTGGTGCCGACGCCGCCGAACAAGGAGGGCGGCGACTTCGCATTGGCGGACGGACGTGTTCGCAACTCCGGCACGGAGCTGCTGACGTTCAGTGGTGTGTCCGTTTATCGTCCGGAGTTTTTTGCCGACTGCGAGCCCGGGCGGTTTTCCGTGGTTCCGATGCTACGCGCCGCCGCAGACGACGACCGCATCAGCGGCAGCGTTTACGCGGGGCTCTGGAGGGATGTCGGCACGCCGGCCAGGCTGGCCGAGCTGAACGACTGATCGAACCCGAGGTGCCGCAACAGGTGCTGCAGCAACTTGTCCCTGACGACCACGAGGTCGCTGTCGGCGCCGAGTCGCGCGAGATCAGTGAGCTGCAGGCCCTCGAACCCGCACGGGTTGATGCGGGAGAACGGCTCGAGGTCGACATCGACGTTCAGCGCCATGCCATGGAAACTCGAGCCGTGGCGAATGCGCAGGCCGACACTTGCCAGCTTGACGTCTTCAACGTAAACCCCCGGCGCATCGCAGCGGCTGGCGGCGGCGATACCGTAGTCGGCACACAGGTCGACGACGGATTGCTCGAGACCCGTGACCAGGTCGCGCACACCGAGGCCCGCACGGCGCAGGTCGATCAGCGGGTAAATCATGAGT
This sequence comes from Woeseiaceae bacterium, assembly GCA_030066075.1. Lineage (GTDB taxonomy): Bacteria > Pseudomonadota > Gammaproteobacteria > Steroidobacterales > Woeseiaceae > UBA1847. The sequence goes on along the minus strand of JASJCH010000035.1, from coordinate 8,714 downwards.
TGCCCGGGTCCGTGGTAGGTGACCTGGCCGCCCCGGTCTATCTGGATGACCGGGATGTCGCCCGGCGCGAGCAGGTGCTCGGGTTTGGTATTGAGTCCGAGCGTAAACACGGGTTCGTGCTCGCAGAACCAGATCTCGTCGGGCGTCGAACCGTCGCGAGAGTTGGTGAATTCCTGCATCGCCCGCCAGACAGGTTCGTACACCTGCAGGCCGAGCTCGCGCACGATCGGCTGGCTCATAGCGCCATCAAAACGTCGTCATGCGACGAGACGTCGCGGTAGATATTGTCGAGCTGTTCCTGGCTGGTCGCGATGACGGTGATCGTGACCGAGACGAAGTTACCCTTGCGACTGGTCGCTTCCGCGATCGCGGCGTCGTCGACAGGGCCGGCATGTTTCTCGACCAGCGCCCGAACCGTGGCGCGGAACTCCGGCGTGTCGCGCCCCATCATCTTGATCGGGAACGGCGTTGGAAACTTGATAATGGATTCTTCGCTCATCGCCTTACTCGAACCAGAGACTCACGCCGTCGACCGTGCGCTGCCAGAACGAGCCGGCCGGGTTGTCGGCCAGCGCACGCAATGGCTCGCTGACCAACGAATCGCCATCGAGGCTGATTGTCAGCTCGGCCAGCGGCTGGCCTTCGGCGACGGGCGCCTCGATGATCGCGGGAACGTTGTGCACCGATTCGAGCGAATCATAGGCGCCGCGTTGGACCGTGATGTAGAGGTCCTCGAGCAGGCCCAGCGCCGAGAACTCGTTGGCTGACTTCCAGACGCGAACCTGCGTGATTTCTTCGCCGGCTTTGAACAGCAGTCGAGTCTCGAAAAACCGGAACGCATAGTTGAGCAGGGACTGGCTGCCGTCGATGCGCGCTTTGGCGCTCGAAGTACCAAGCACGACAGATATCACTCGCATGCCGTCACGCTGAGCCGACGACACGAGGCAGTAGCCGGCCGCGTCGGTATGCCCGGTTTTCATGCCGTCCACCGAATCGTCCCGCCACAGCAGATTGTTGCGGTTCGGCTGGCGAATTTCGTTAAAAGTGAACTCCTTGACCGAATACCACTGGTAGTACTCGGGAAAGTCGTTGATGATCGCTCGTGCGAGGATCGCGAGGTCACGCGCCGTCGAATAATGATCGTCGTCGGGCAGGCCGGTGGCGTTGACCCAGTTACTCGAGACCATGCCGAGGCTCTGTGCGTACTGGTTCATCATCTCGGCGAACACCGATTCGGTACCCGCGATGTGCTCCGCCAGCGCGATGCTCGCGTCGTTGCCCGACTGCACGATCATGCCGAGCAGCAGGTTCTCGACAGACACGCGCTTGCCGACCTCGATAAACATGCGCGAGCCCTCGGCCCGCCAGGCCTTCTCGCTGACGGTCACTTCGTCAGTCAGCTGTATCTGGCCTTCCTGGAGTGTCTTGAACACGACGTACGCTGTCATCAGCTTCGTCAGGCTCGCTGGCGCCAGGGCCTTGTCCGGCTCGAGCGACGCGATCTGGTGCCCGGTCCGGGCGTCGATGACGAGGTAGCTGGTCGCGCCGATGATTGGCGGCGACGGTAACGGTCGCAAGTCGCTGGCGCTTGCGGCAGCGGCGAGGAAAAGCGCGATGAGCGCGATAAAACGGACTTTCATTGACTCTCGGGGGTTGACGGCCAGGGCCGGTATTCTAGCGGAAGCTGCGGAATCTACCTACTCGAAGCCGGGATGTGAACCACTCCACATCAGTCCGATCTCCAACCGCCTATGATCGCGCCTGACTTGGGCACTCACCAAAGAGAACTTCACCATGGCAGCAAAAATCGTAAGAACGACGCTAACCGGCATGATGGTCGTCGCCAGCCTCGCTCTGTTCACCGCTATCGTTATCGTCTGACCGCAACACGTACCACCGCGCCGACGGATGCCGCCGGGCGGCTACTCATTGATGAGGTAGGGATCGGCGATGCCGAGGTTCTCGAGTTCCTCAACGATGATGTCGTATTGCACGATGCCGCGTATCGGGCCAATACGGACCCGGTAGAGCGACGGTGATACCGAGGTGTCTTCGACGACGAACACCGTCGGGATATTCGCATCCTCCAGCGTGGCGCGCCGGCGGTGCGCGTTGTCGCGGCTGCCGAATGCGCCAACCTGCAGGAAAATATGGTCTTCATCGATGCGCTTGGGCGACGGCGCAGCGGGCGCGACCGGCGCGGGTTGAGGCGTTGTCGTCTTGCGTACCGGGCGGTCGCCGGGCGGGTCGTCGAAGCTGATGGCCTCGACTTCAACGAGGCTCGTGCCCGAGGTCACCATGTCCAGCTTCAGCGCCGCCGCATACGACAGGTCGATGATGCGATTGTGGGCGAACGGTCCGCGGTCATTGACCTTGACGATGATCTCGCGGCCGTTGCTCAGATTGCGCACCCGCACAAAGGTCGGTAGCGGCAGGGTCTTGTGCGCCGCGGTCATCTGGTACATGTCGTAGGGCTCGCGGCTCGACGTCAGCCTGCCGTGGAATTTCGTGCCGTACCAGGACGCGACGCCGCGCTCCTTGTAGCCGCTGCTCGTCTGCATGACCCGGTACTGTTTGCCGAAGACCTCGTACTGGGACATGTTGCCGTACTTGCTGCGCGGCAGCGGACGGGGGACCGGATCGTCGGGCAGGTCCGGGATGCGCGTGCTGCCGGACTTCGGCGCGCTGTCCTTGACCTCGGCAGAGCCGCAACCGCCCAGCGCCGCCGCGAACAGGACGAGAACGAGGACGCGGGCGCTAGGACCCATCGCCTCGAACGGCGAGGGCGATCTCCTGGCCAAGCTGGTGGACGGCCAGCGCGTACATAACGCTACGGTTGTAGCGCGTGATGACGAAAAAGTTATGGAAGCCCACCCAGTGTTCCGTGCCGCCTTCTCCTTCGAGCGTGAGCAACTGGGCGGCAGCGTCACCGGGTAAACCGGTAGCGAACATCACGCCCTGGTCGCTCAGCGAGTCGATAGTCCCGGTCGCTTTGAGGATGTTCTTGGGAAACGGTCCGGACCAGCGCTCGCCGATGGTTGCACGCGTCGTCACTTCCTCGCCGGTGCGCCAGCCGTGCGCATTGAAATAATTGGCGATGCTGCCGGCGACATCCTCCCAGTTGTTCCAGATGTCGCGCTTGCCGTCGCCGGTGGAGTCGACCGCGTAGGCGCGAAAACTCGACGGCATGAACTGCGGCCGCCCCATGGCGCCGGCGTAGGAGCCGACGGCGTCCTCAGGGTCCATGCCTTCCTCGCGCACCAGCAGCAGGAACTGCTCGAGTTCACTGCGGAAGAACTTCGACCGTGGCGGGTAATAAAACGCGAGCGTCGCGAGCGCGTCGAGCACGCGATAGCCGCCGGTAATGCGGCCGTAATACGTTTCGACGCCGATGATGCCGACCAGCATCTCGACCGGCACGCCCGTCCGGCGCTCGATGTCTTCGAGCTCTTCGCGATTGGCGCGCCAGAACGCCGCGCCGGCGTTGACGCGCTCCCGCGTCAGGAAGATCTTGCGGTACTCCGCCCAGTTCAGCGTTTTTTCGGCGGGCCGGCTGATGGCGTCGAGCACCGACTGCTTTTTCTCGGCCTCGCCGAGAATGTCGCGCAGCGTCTCACGATCGTAGTCGTATTGATCGACCATCGTGTCGATGAACGACTCGACGTCCGGGCGGCCAACATCGAGCGCCTGCGCCATGGGAGCGATAAGCAATAAGAGAGTGACGCCGGCAGTCAGTCGGAAGGTCATCAGTGCGGTAACAGTTTACGGTGCGAATGGATGGACATCAGAATACCGAATCCGGCCAACAGCGTCACCATGGACGTGCCGCCAAAACTGACCAGTGGCAAAGGAATGCCCACGACGGGCACGAGCCCGGTCACCATGGCTGTGTTAACGAACACGTAAACGAAAAATGTCAGGCTGATCGAGCCCGCGAGCAGCCGCGAGTACGTGTCGTGTGCCTGCATCGCGATATACAGTCCACGGCCGATGACAAACACGTAAAGCGTGAGCAGGGCAAGAACGCCGAAGAGCCCCAGCTCCTCGCCCATGACCGCGAAAATGAAGTCGGTGTCACGCTCGGGCAGGTACTCGAGCTGCGCCTGCGAGCCGTTGGTCCAGCCCTTGCCGAACAGTCCGCCGGAACCGATCGCGATCTTCGACTGGATGATGTTGTAGCCGGCGCCCAGCGGGTCGCTGTCCGGGTTGAGCAGTGTGAGCACGCGCTGCTTCTGGTACTCCTGCATGAAATTCCAGAGCACGAAGGCGCCCGGCACCGACAGCACCGCGAGGCCCAGCATCAGGCGGATCGACAGCCCGGCCAGGACGATGACGATGATGCCCGACGCGGCGATCAGCAGGGAGGTGCCGAGGTCGGGCTGCCGGGCGATCAGCACGGTCGGGATGATGATGATCACGGCCAGTACCAGCAAGTGCACCGCTTTGGGCGGAATCTGCCGGTCGTGGAGGTACCAGGCCGCCATCATGGGCACGGCGAGCTTCATGATCTCCGACGGCTGGAAGCGGATGCCGAGATCCAGCCAGCGCCGCGCGCCCTGGCCGACTTCGCCCGTCGTCAGCACGAGCACGAGCAGGACCAGCCCCGCGAGATAACCCCACGGCGTCCAGCGCCGCAGGAAGTCGGGCGACATCTGCGCCACGATGAGCATCGCGACCAACGCAACGCAGAGGCGGATCGCCTGGTTCATCAGCAGGCGCGTGCTCTCGCCAACGGCGCTGTACAGGACGACGAGTCCCAGTGCGCAGATCAGCAGGATGCCGCCCAGCAGCGGGCCATCGATGTTCAGCTTGCGAATCAGGCGGCCGAAATCGCCGAGCGGGGCGACCTTGCCCGTGATCAATCGCTGCGTCTCGCTAAGGCGCATCGTCGCCGTACCCCAGGTACTCGTCCATGATGGCCCGCGCGATCGGGGCCGCGACGCGGCTGCCGCTCGACCCGTTCTCGACGATGACCGCCACCGCGATGCGCGGCTCCTCGAGCGGCGCGAAGGCGATGAACAGCGCGTGGTCGCGCAGGCGCTCTTCGACTTCTTCTTCGTCGTATTCCTCGTCCTGGGCCACGGAGAACACCTGGGCCGTGCCGCTCTTGCCCGCCATCCGGTACGGCGCGTTGCCGCCGGCTCCCCATGCTGTGCCCTCGATGTCCTGCATGACCGCGTTCATGGCCGAAATCACGGTGTTCCAGTGTTCGTCGTCGTTGATGCGCACGTCGTCGAGCCGCCGCGGCGCGACGAGCGACCGCTGGCCCGTCAGCGGGTCCTCCACCGCGGCAACGAGCTGCGGTTCGTAACGAATGCCCCGGGTGGCGAGCGCGCCGGCCGCCGCCGCGAGCTGGATCGGCGTCGCCAGCATGTAGCCCTGGCCGATCGATGCAATGACGGTCTCGCCATGGAACCAGGTCTGGTCCGCGCGCTCGCGGAAGTTCTGGCGCTTCCACTCCCGCGATGGGACGAGGCCCGCGTGTTCGCCGCGAATGTCGACGCCGGTCGGCTGTCCGAGGCCGAACTGGTCGAGGTAGAAGTGCATGCGGTCGATGCCGATATCGACGCTGATCTCGTAGAAGTACACGTCGCAGGACTGCGAAATAGCATCGTGGATGTCGACTTCCCCGTGGCCCTCGGGTTTCCAGTCGCGGTAGCGGTGCGTGTTGTTGGGGAGCGTGAAGAAGCCGCGGCACATGCTGCGGCGCTCGACGGTCGCCGCGCCGGTCTGCAGGGCCGCCAGCGCGAGCATCGGCTTGATCGTCGAGCCTGGCGGATACGCGCCCCGGATCGCGCGGTTGAACAACGGGCGATCGAGGTCGTTCTGCAGCGCGTTGTACTGGGTGGTCGACATGCCGACCGCAAACAGATTAGGGTCAAACGACGGTGCGCTGACCAGCGCCAGGATCTCGCCGGTCCAGGGGTCGAGCGCCACGACGGCGCCGCGACGTCCTTCGAGCGCCTCGGTCGCGATGCGCTGCAGCTCGAGGTCGAGGCTCAGGTAGATGTTCATGCCGGGGGAGGGCGACTCGTCGGTGGGCAACGAGTCGGCCATCTCGCGCGAATCGGTCGGTATCTGCCGGCCCAGCGCATTCGAGACGACGTGACGGTAACCGACGTCGCCGTGCAGATCGTCCTCGAAGCTGTTCTCGACGCCGGTCTTGCCGGCATGCGACGTGCCCGCGTAGTCGGTCGGGTCCACGCGCTCGAGATCCGCCTTCGACAGCGCCCCCACGTAGCCGACCGCGTGTGCGATCAACTCGCCTTCGGGATAGTGCCGCACGAGACGCGGCTGGAAGTCGACGCCCGGGAATCGCGGCCGCTGTATTGCGAAGTTGGCGATCTGCTCGTCAGTGAGGCGGAAGTTGAGCGTGACCGGTTTGAAGCGTGGCCCGCTTTCGCTCAGGTCTTTGTAGGCCGGGATATCCTCGGCCTCGATCAAACCGAGCCCGGCCAGGCGCTGCAAGGTGTCGTCGATATCGCTGACCTGTTCCGGGATCAGCTCGAGCTGGTAGGCGGGCAGGTTCTCGGCCAGCACGGTACCCCGACGGTCGAACACCAGGCCGCGAATGGGCGGCACAGCCTCGATCCGCACGCGGTTACCCTGCGACTGCGCCGCGAACACTTCGTACTCGAACACCTGCAATTGCACGAGTCTCGCGATGACCATGCCAAGCAGGATGAATGCGATAACCGAAGCGAGCACCACGCGCGCGATAAACAGGCGTCGTTCGGAGTGATGGTCCTTGATCGGGGACAGCAGGTCCACGTCAGCGACCGTGCTGCACGCGCATGCGAATGCCCGACAGGAACGCCATCATCACGGGCCAGAAGAGCGTACTGGTGATGACGGGGCCCCAGTAGCTCGACAGCGGGACGTCGATGCCCGCGACGCCATTCACCCAGAAAAGGATGAACTGGTACAGCGCAATCAGGGCGAACACGGTCGCCGTGAGCTGCTGCATCGGGAACACCCTCATGAGCAGGTGAAAGCGCACGGTGAAAAACACGATAAAGCACAATGCGAGCGCGTGCTGCCCGAGTATGGTGCCCTGGGCAACGTCAACGATGATGCCGACGATCCAGGCCGTTCCCACACTCCAGGTGCGCGGCATCATCATGGCCCAGTAAATAAGTGTCAGCGCCACCCAGTTCGGCCGGAACGGCTCGGCCCACTCAGGCAGCGGCACGACCGTAAGCATGATCGCCAGGACGATCGTGATGATGACCGGCAGGCGGCCGGATACGCCCCTACTCATCGGGGGTCTCCTCGGCCGGCTGGTTATCGGCGGGCTGGTCCTCGGCTGACCAGATCAGCATGACCTCACGCACCTGGTCGAGCGACGCCGCGGGCCGGGCGGTAACGTCCGCAAACGGCTCCTGCGGCACGCGTGTCACGGTCTCGACGATCGCGACCGGGTAGCCGGCCGGGAACGCGCCGCCGAGACCCGACGTAACGAGCAGGTCGCCCGGACGGATGTCGGCGTTGTTGGTGACGAACGGCAGGTCCAGACGATCGATCTCGCCGGTGCCGTTGGCAATCGTCCTGAGCCCGTTGCGATTGACCTCGACCGGCAACGAGTGGCTTGGGTCGGAGATCAACATCGCCTGCGAGTTGGCGAGGCCCGTCTCGATGACCTGGCCGATAACGCCTGCCGCGTCCACGATCGCCTGGCCGTCGTACGCACCTTCGAGCTCGCCGATATCGATCACGATGTTGTGCCGGTAGGGGTTGGCGTCGACCGCCATGATCTCGGCGACACGCACTTCGTCGCGGACCTGGTCACGGGCTTCCAGCAGGTCACGGAGTCGCGCGTTCTCCGCTTCGAGCGCCGTCATGCGTTGCAGGCGCGCGTTGGTCAGCAGGCGCTCGGCCTGCAGGCGGCTCACTTCCAGCTGCAGCTGGTTGCGTTCGGTCGTGCCTTCACGAATCCACTCCCAGAGGCGAAACGGCGAGTCGACAATGACCTGCAGCGGGTAAACGGCGGCGCCGACCGCCTGGCGGACGGCCTGCAGGTGATTCTGCCGGTGGTCCAGCACCATGAGGACGATGCTGACAATAAGCAGTGCGGCGAAGCGAACGCCGAGGGCAGGAACTCTGGAAACGGTGTCGACAGAAGTCACAAACCGCTGCCTACCGGATCACTCCAGTCCGAATACCGCCGGCCCGTGTTCATCGATGAGCTCGATGACACGACCGCCGCCGCGGGCGACGCAGGTCATCGGGTCGTCGGCGATAACGACCGGCAGTCCGGTTTCTTCCATTAGCAGCTTGTCGAGGTCGCGCAGCAATGCGCCTCCGCCCGTGAGGACGATGCCGCGCTCGGCAACGTCGGCGCCGAGTTCGGGCGGCGTCTGCTCGAGAGCTTCCTTGACCGCGCCCACGATGCCTTGCAGCGGCTCCTGGAGCGCTTCCAGGATTTCGTTGCTGTTCAAGGTGAAGCTGCGCGGCACGCCTTCCGACAGGTTGCGGCCCTTGACCGAGATCTCGAGCACTTCCTGGCCGGGAAACGCGGAGCCAATTTCGTGCTTGATACGCTCGGCCGTCGCTTCGCCAATCAGGATGCCGTAATTCCGACGGACGTAGTTGGTTATGGCCTCGTCGAAACGGTCGCCGCCGATACGAACCGACGCGGCGTAGACGATGCCGTTCAGCGAGATGACCGCGACCTCCGACGTGCCGCCGCCGATGTCGAGCACCATCGAGCCGCG
>JASJCH010000099.1 GCA_030066075.1 Woeseiaceae bacterium | reverse complement strand
GTGAGCTCGTCGTACTGCGCGAGCTTCTGGAGCTCGCTGGTCTTCTTGGCGATATCGGTAATATCGCGGAACGTGACGACGCCGCCGATCAGCTCGCGATTGCCGTCATACAGACCCTGGCCATTGAGCGACAAAATTGTGTCCGGCTGCTCCGGCATGCGGTAGATCGCAACCTGGTTGGCGAACTTCTCGCCGTTACGGGCGCGCATCAGCGGCAGGTCGGCAGAGTTGCGATAGTTCTCGCCATCGGCATCGATGCAGCAGAACATTTGCGACCAGGTTGCGTCGGGTTGGATGCGCGGCCCGAGGCCGAGGATCGAGCGTGCCGCCGGGTTGATGTCGAGCACGTGTCCGTGCTGGTCCACGACGATCACGCCGTCGTTGATGTCGCGCAGGATGGTCAGGACCGAGACGTCGGTCTCCGAGAGCCGCGTCTGCAGGCGATGGCGCTGCACCGCGTGTTCCATCACCGCTTCCTGCGCCTCGACGGTAATGTCATCGACGCAGATGTACCCCTGTGCGCCAGCGCGGACGGCCGAGATGCCGCGATGTTCGCGCTCACGCGTCGTCAACGCGACGACGGGATAGGGCTCCAGCGTCGATATCAGTTCAGAGAGCGACTGACCGGACTGTGCGATGGCGGGGCCGGCCTCGATCAGCACGAGATCAATGATCGACGGCGCGTCGGCCGGTACCTCGAGTTCTGCGGATCGTGTCAGCAGGGCGCAGCAGGGAAGGGTCTCCAGTTCGCCCAGGTAATCTGTAGCGAATTCACCGCGGCCCAGGTAGAGGATCGAATGCCCTGCCATATTTCCTTTTCTTTTGTGAAACCGTGGAGGCCACGCTTTCTCGACGGGCCAGCGGAATAATAACAGAATTACGTGAAATCACAGTTGCTTATGTCATTTTTTCCCGCAATTCGTGGCGCCCAGTTTAAACCGAAGGCTCAAAAGAACCATCCAAAGGTCGAATAACGGGGAGATACAGCACTTGGAAGCGCTTTTGACGGCCAAAGCCAGCGACTATAGTCCTCAGATGGCGGTTACACCGAAACCGGGACTGGGGGACGAGGCCGATTGGATCGCAAGGGCACAGCGTGCCGATACCGGCGCGTTCGAGCGGCTGTATCGCATGCACGTCGACAAGATCTACGGTCTGTGCCTGCGCATGACGGGCAACGTCGCCGAGGCCGAAGACTGCGCCCAGGACGCGTTCATCCAGGCCTGGAACAAGATCGACCGTTTCCGCGGCGAGAGCGCGTTCGCAACCTGGTTGCACCGGATTGCGGTCAACTCGGTCCTCGGCCGGATGCGCAAATCGAAGCGTGAGCGTGACCGGATCGAGCTGGCCGGCGAGATTGCGGACTCCCCGACGACGGCCACCGATAGTGGCGAGCTGCGTGACCTGTCGAACGCCGTGAACCGGCTACCGGAAGGGGCACGCCATGTTTTTGTGCTGTACGCGGTCTACGGGTACAGCCATGAAGAGGCTGGTGACATGCTCGGCATAGCGCCGGGTACCAGCAAGGCGCAGTTGCACAGGGCGCGGCGCCTGCTGGCACAGCAGCTGGAGAAGGAAGGATTCGAGCAATGACCGAAAGTGAACGTAACGACGAACTGCTCGCCAACGCGCGCAACCTGTCGACCGAGATCAGTCCGGAGAAAGACCTCTGGCCGGGTATCGAGGCGGCGATATCGACACCGCGGGTATCACGGTGGACGCCGCGCCTGGCCCAGGCAGCAGCCGTCCTCCTGCTGGTAGGCGCATCGTCGGGGCTGACCTGGCTGACGACAAAGGACCAGGTGCAGGTCGTCGAGGTCGTGCCGGCAGGCCTGGTATTCGAGCAGGCCTCGTTCGGTGGCCGCTACGCCCTCGGCGTGGGTTACCAGGAAGCACACCGCGACCTGGAAGCGCAGCTTGACGCCGAGCTACAGCGGCTGTCTCCGGAAGCGCGCGAGGAGGTCGAGGAGAACCTTGCGATGATCCGCGGGGCGATCGGGCAAATTAATGCGGCTCTTGCAGAGGAACCGGATAACCCGCTGCTGCAGGAGCTGTTGGTGCAGACGTACCGCGAAGAGCTGGCGCTGATGCAAAGAGTTGGTGGCCTGACGCAATACGTAATGTCGCGCAGGGACATATAAGAGGTGAGATGTGAATAAGTCGATTATCAAAATGTTGAGTGGAGCGGTGCTGCTGGCGACTGCCGCCACCGCGCAGGCCCGCGAAGTAGACGAGTCGATCGATGCCGCATCGGATGGCCAGGTCGAGATCATCAATATCTCAGGGTCGGTCGAGGTGTTCGGCTGGTCGCGCGACGCTGTCGAGGTCACAGGCGAGCTCGGCGACAAGGTCGAGGAGCTGGTCCTCGAGCGCAACGGCGACAAGGTGCTCGTCAAGGTCAAGGTGCCGCGCAACAACAGTAGCAACATCTCGAGTGACCTAGTGATCCGCGTGCCCGAAGACAGCTCGATCGACGTGTCGACGGTCAGCGCCGATATCACCGTGGAAGACGTTGGCGGCGTGCAGAGCCTGCACACGGTCAGCGGCGACGTCATCACCGAGGCGGCTGGCAGCGATGTGTCCGCCCAGGCGGTGAGCGGCGACGTCGAGGTGACCGGCGATGGCGGGGCAGCGGAGACCATGGCCAATACGGTGTCCGGCGACGTGTCGATCACCGGCGTTTCCGGCGCGGTCGGCGCCGAGGCGGTGAGCGGCGATGTAATGGTGCAGGGCGGCTCGTTCGAGCGCGCGAATCTCAACACCGTCAACGGCGAGATCGATTTCCTGGCCGGCCTCGAAGACGGCGGCAGGCTGACGGTCGAGTCGGTCAACGGCGACGTCGATATTCGCTTCGATGATGGGGTTTCGGCCCGCTTCGACATCGAGACATTCAACGGCGACATCGACAATTGCTTCGGGCCCGAGGCCGAGCGCACGAGCAAATATGCGCCGGGTTGGGAGCTGCGCTTTACGCAGGGCGATGGCGACGGCCGTGTCAACATTTCGACGCTCAACGGCGACATCGATCTTTGCCAGTAATTTGATACCCTAGGCGGCCTCTCAACGGAGGCCGTCAATGGGTGGTCTGCTCAAGAAACTTCTATCTTTAGTCCTTGTCGTCGCGGCTCTCTTCATTGTGGCCGCGATCGCCGTTTCCCTGTTTTTCGATCCGAACGACTACCGCGACCGCATCGCCGAGGAAGTGCGCCGCGAAACAGGGCGCGAGCTACTCATCGAGGGGGACCTGGGCCTGTCGTTTTTTCCGAGTCTCGGCATCGATATCGGCAGGACGACCCTCGGCAACGCTCCCGGCTTCGGCGACGAGCCGTTCCTGAGCTTCGACGAGGCGCGACTCAGCGTCGAAGTGTTACCGCTCGTCCGGGGCCAGGGCCTGAAGATCGGCACAGTCGTGCTCGACGCGTTCCAGCTCAATCTCGCCGTCGCGGAGGACGGCCGCAACAATTGGCAGGACATGGCGGAACACGCGGACGCCGAGCCTGAGCCAGCGATCGAGGAAACCGAGGCCGTCGAGGCCGGTCAGGAGGTCGAGTTCAGCATCGCGAGCATCGACATCTCGGATGCCGCCGTCCGCTACGAGGATGCGCAGGCAGGCGAGAGCTACAGCCTGACCAATTTCAACCTTGCCACGGGGCGCATCGGTGGCAGCGACCCTGTCGACATCCGCAGCAGTTTCAATTTCGAACTGCAGCCGGCGAACCTGGCGGGCGATTTCTCGATCGAGACGGCCCTGATACCGGTCGACGGCGGCGTTATGCTGCGCGACGCAAAAGTCGCCGCGGTCGGTGTTGATGCCGTCATTTCCGGGCTCGAGCAGGGTAAGGATTTTCGCGTGCAGGTAGACGCCTTCTCGCTCAAGACCCTGATGACCCGACTCAACATCGAGCCGCCGGTGACGGCGGACCCCGACGCGCTCGGCAAGGTCATTTTTGACGGCAATCTGCGATTGGGCGAGGACGCCATCGCGTTAACGGGTGTCGAGATGGTCGTTGACGATACGACGTTCACGGGCGGCATGTCAGTGGCGCGCGATGAGTCGGGCATGATCAGCATCGACCTCGCGGCCGACGACATCGATCTCGACCGTTACATGGCGCCCGCGGCGGACGTCGATGCGGCCGGTGGTGAGTCCGTGCCGGTCGAGATTCCGGTGGAACTCATTCGTGCGCTAAACGTTCGCGGCGCGATGACCGTGGCGAGCGCAGGCCTCAGCGGCATGCGTTTCGAAAACGTCGAGCTGGGTCTGAATGCGGCCGGTGGCGACCTGCGGCTACATCCGATTGCGGCGGATCTCTTCGACGGAAGCTACTCAGGCGACGTGCGCATCAACGCGGCGGGTGACCTGCCGTCGCTGTCGGTTAACGAGACCATCAGCGGCGTGAGCCTCGCAGCACTGGCGCGTGCGATGTTCGATCGGGAGAACGTAAGCGGCACTATCAACGGCTCGTTCCGGCTGGGCGGCAGCGGCGCCGACCTGGCGGCGATACAACAGGATCTCGACGGCAGTATCGAAATGAGTCTCGTCGACGGCGCCTGGGAAGGCACCGACGTCTGGTACGAATTGCGCCGCGCGCGGGCCCTGTTCAGGCAGCAGACGCCACCCGAGCCGACGCTTCCGGCCCGAACGGAGTTCAGCAATGTCCGCGCGACAGGCCCGGTGACCGACGGCGTGTTTCGCAACGATGACCTGGTTGCCGAGCTGCCGTTCATGCGGCTCACCGGCAAGGGCAAGGTCGATTTCGCCGCCGGCGAGGTCGACTACGGCCTGGTCGCGAGGATCCTCGAAAAACCTGAACTCTCGAGCGCCCTGTCGCCTGAAGAACTCGACGATTTCACCGAGGCCGAGATACCGCTCAGGGTCAGCGGTTCCCTTGCCGATCCGCGCATTGCGCCGGACATCGAGAAGATGCTCACGGAAGAGGTGAAGAAGAAGGTCGAGGAAGAACTCAAGGACCGCCTGCTCGACAAGCTGTTCCGTGACAGAGACTGATTTCGCAAAACGGCTGCTGCGCTGGTTCGATGTGCACGGCCGCAAGGATCTGCCCTGGCAGGTCGAGGATCCCTACCGGGTTTGGGTGTCGGAGATCATGCTGCAGCAGACGCAGGTCCGGACGGTGATCCCGTATTACGAACGTTTCATGCAGAGCTTTCCGAACGTGATGGCACTGGCCGACGCGCCGCTGGACGCGGTTCTGGAACACTGGTCCGGCCTGGGCTACTACGCCCGGGCAAGGAACCTGCACAAGGCGGCGCAGGTGGTCCGCGACGACTTCGGTGGCGCATTTCCCGACGACTTCGACAATGTCTGCGCGCTGCCCGGTATCGGCCGTTCGACAGCAGGGGCGATCCTGTCGCTCGCCTTCGGCCAGCGACACGCGATTCTCGATGGCAACGTGAAGCGGGTTCTTGCGCGGCACCGCGCAATCGACGGCTGGCCGGGCAAGGCGGCCGTGGCCAAAGCGCTCTGGTCCGCGGCCGAGGCCAATACGCCCCGGCAACGTGTCGATGACTACACGCAGGCGATCATGGACCTCGGCGCCACGGTGTGCGTGCGCAGCCAGCCGCGCTGCGAGGCCTGCCCGGTCAGCGAGGACTGCAAGGCCCTCGCCGAAGCGACGGTCGGGCAGTATCCGGGCCGCAAGCCGAAAAAGGCCAGGCCGCTCAGGACGACGACGATGGTGCTCGCCATCAGTGATGGCGCCGTCTACCTGGAGCGACGGCCGCCCGCCGGTATCTGGGGTGGGCTATGGAGCCTGCCGGAGCTCGACGACGGTGAGGTGAGCGAATGGTGTCGGGAGCGCCTGGATACCGGCAGCCACAAGCTCGTCCCCTGGGACACATTGCGGCACAGCTTCAGTCACTACGATCTCGATATTCGACCGGTGGTAGTGCACATTGACGGCGCGTCGCGTAAAGTCGCCGACTGCGCGGACGCGACCTGGCACCGGCTGGACCATCCGCCGCCGGGCGGGATCGCCGCCCCGGTGCAGAAACTGATCGAATCACTGAGTAGCGATATCCATGTCCAGAACCATTAATTGTGTGATGCTCGGCGAAGGCGCCGAGGGCCTCGACTTTGCGCCGTACCCGGGAGAGCTCGGCCAGCGTATCTACGACAACGTGTCCAAGGAAGCGTGGCAAAAATGGCTGGCGCACCAGACGATCCTGATCAACGAGTACCGGCTGACCCCGATCGAGCCCGAGGCGCGCAAGTTCCTGGAATCCGAGATGGAGAAGTTCTTCTTCGGCGGAGGGTCCGCCGTTCCCGACGAGTTCGTGAACCCGGACGCTTAGCGAATCCAGTACTGAACGCTGAAAAGCCTGTCGGCGTCGGTCCAAACCGTTCCCGTCGCAAAGCCGGCCTGGCGCGCCATCTGCGCAAATCCCTCGAGCGTGTATTTGTGTGAATACTCGGTGAGAATGGCCTCGCCCCGAGCCACGTCGATGGATACGCCACCGCTACTCACGACCTGGTCCCGTCCGCTGATGAGCTCGATGACCATCCGACCCTCGTTCTCGTCGTAAATCGCGCTGTGCGAGTAAGCTTCGGCGTCGAAGTCGAAGCCGAACTCGCGATTGAGGTGTGTCAGCATATTGCGGTTGAACTCGGCCGTGACGCCGGCGCTGTCGTTATAAGCTCGCTCGATGATCGCCGGGTCTTTTTGGAGGTCGACCCCGATCAGCATTGCGCCGTTCTCGCCGGCCTCCTCGAACATCACGTCGAGCAGCTCCTGCGCCGCATCGTGGGTGAAGTTGCCGATGGTGGATCCAGGGAAATAGACCACGTTGCGTACTGGCATGATCGCCGGGTCGGGCAGCGCGAA
>JASJCH010000098.1 GCA_030066075.1 Woeseiaceae bacterium | reverse complement strand
ATCTCCTCGATCTCGGGAGCGGCCACCTGGGCGACGCTAATGGCGGGCCACGCCGCGAGCAGCAGCGCCGGCCAAAGGGTGCGAATACCGCGGGTCAACATTGGTCTGTTCATGGTGCCTCCGGAGCCGTCGTTTCGGGACGGGTTTTCCGATCCTGGGAGCAAGAATAGATCCGGCAAGCTGAACGCTCCCTTAACTGGCGAGCAAAAAAGCAGCTTATGGAACCTTTGCTTCCCGCAGGCGGTCCACAGCGTTACTATAGGCCCATAAGGAAAAACAACAAATGAGCGGTAGACAAAGCTTATTGGCCGAAATCGAGGCCCGCAGGCGCGCGCAGGCGACAAAGGACATGACCGACCAGTTCGACGTTCTTGCCGCCGATCTCACCCTTGTACCTGACGACAACAGCTACGACCCTTACGATAAGCCCGGGCCGGCCAAACCGCTCGATGTCGACCGCGGCGCAACCGTCCGGCGCAAGGTGTTGCAGCGCAAGAAGCGCCGCCGCTAGCCGCTACTCGTCGTCGCCCCCGTGCCAGGCGATGAACTTCCAGCCATCCTCGGTCCGCACGAGTATGTCGGTATAGCGGCCGTTCGAAACCTCTACCTTGTCTTTCTTGTCTTCGTAGGCGCTCGTGTAAAGGTAATGCGCGACGGCTACATCGCCCTCGACCACGATATTCTGAAAGTACAGTTCGTGCTCGAGCAACTTGCCCTGGGTATCGGCAAAGCGGTCCCAGAGTTTCGTGGACTTCTTCGACCGTGGTGCGGGCGACTGTTTCTGCCAACCGGAGAACTTGGGATGCAGCATGTTGTCGAGCCAGTCCTTGTCGCCTTCCTGCTCCGCTTCCCACTGTTCCTCGATCAGCAGGATGACGTCGGCGGCGTCATCCGTGGCATCCTGGGCGAGTACGGCGCCGGCCGGAAGGGCAAGAACGAGGGGTAAAACGAACTGCATTAATGTGCGGGCTGTCATGGGATAGGCTCCGTGCGGTCGTTCGAATGCGGCCAGTTTAGACCTAGTGCTCAATCAACTCCAGCCGCCCGGGCGATGAGTTGCAGATTCGCAGCGGCGGCACCATATTGTTGTCACACGAACAGGGTGCACGACATGCGAGCAATGCTGCTCAACTCGACGGCCAGCATGGATGAGCGTCCGCAGCCGCTGGAACTGGCCGAGTTGCCGAAACCCGAGGCAGGCGACGGCGAGGTGCTGATCGAGATTCACGCCTGCGGCGTTTGCCATACCGAACTCGACGAGATCGAGGGACGCACACCGCCCCCATCGTTTCCGGTGGTCCCGGGCCACGAGGTCGTGGGCCGGGTGGCCGCGCTCGGGCCCGGCTGTCGCTTGCACGAGATCGGCGACCGGGTGGGCGTAGGCTGGATTCACTCCTCCGACGGCAGTGACAGCGAAAACGTTGCGACCGAGTTCCGCGCGACGGGCCGCGACGCCAACGGTGGCTATGCCGAGTACATGACCGTGCCGGAGCGCTACGCGTACCCGATCCCCGAGGCGTTCTCCGACGCAGAGGCGGCGCCGCTGCTCTGTGCAGGGGGCGTCGGGTACCGGTCGTTACGCCTGGCCGCTATCAGCAACGGGCAAGTGCTCGGACTGACGGGCTTTGGCGGTTCCGGGCATCTCGTGCTGCAGCTCGCGAAGCACCTGTACCCGGGCAGCCCGGTGTACGTTTTTGCCCGCAGCGAGAAGGAGCGGGCGTTTGCCCTCGAACTCGGCGCCGACTGGAGCGGCGATACCGCGGACAGCCCGCCGCAGCCTGCGCACGCCATTATCGACACGACTCCGGCATGGAAGCCGGTGCTCGCTGCGCTGGAGGCGTTGCGACCCGGCGGCCGCCTGGTGATCAACGCGATTCGCAAGGAAGACCGCGATCGTGACCTCATGGCCGCAATCCGCTACGAGGACCACCTGTGGCAGGAGAAGGAGATCAAGTCCGTGGCGAATGTCACGGCGCGCGACATCGCTGAGTTCCTGCCCATCGCGGCCGCGGTCCCGGTAAGGGTCAATGTGCAGACTTACGCGCTGGAGGATGCCAACGAAGCGCTCAACGACCTGCGCGCCGGGCATGTTCGTGGTGCCAAAGTATTACTAATTAAAACAGATTGATAGATATTTTATTTAAAGCAACTTCCGATTACTGCTGACCGGCTATACTGCACACCATGGTTCACAACATCCGATGCTATCGCTGCGGCGCCTCTCTCGAAGCGCTGTCGCTGCCGTTTTCGCGCCAGGACGAGTGTCCGGAGTGCCACAATTACTTGCACGTCTGTCTCATGTGTATGCACTTCGACCGCAACGTGCCCCGACAATGCCGCGAAGACGGCGCCGAAGACGTGAAGGAAAAAGAACGGCCCAATTTCTGCGACTGGTACAAGCCGTCCGACCAGGCTTTCGACGCTGATCGCAAGGACGAAGCGGACCAGGCGCGTGCGGCGCTCGACGCGTTATTCGATGATTGACCGACGCCGGTTCCTGCAGGCCTCCGGAGCTGCGCTGGCGGCGGCGTCGCTGACTGGCTGCGGCGGCGCGGACAAGGCGCCGACCCCGGGCGTGCCGCGGAGCCGCTTCGACGAGGACTCGACCGCCGAGGAGGTGACCGCCGGCGTCAACCTGGACGGCAAGCTTGCGGTGGTCACGGGCTGCACGTCGGGTATCGGTTTCGAGACGATGCGGGTGCTGGCGCTGCGCGGCGCCCATGTCCTCGGAACGAGTCGTTCCCTTGCCCGGGCCGATGCCGCCTGCCAGCGCGTCATCGGCGTCACGTCGCCGCTACAGCTCGACCTGGCCGACCTCGATTCAGTGGTCACCTGCGCCGACAAGATCCGCTCGGCCTATGCGCCGCCCGACATCCTGGTTTGCAACGCCGGCTATCTCGGCGGCAGCGGCGAGCCCCAGCTCGTCAACGGCGTCGAGAAGCACTTCGCTATCAATCACCTCGGTCACTTTGTGCTCGCCAACCGACTGATGGGCCGCCTGTACATGGCGGACCAGGGCCGGATCGTTGTAGTTTCCAGCCGGGCTGCGTACCTGCGCGCGCCCGAGGTCGGCATCGAGTTCGACAATCTCGATGCCAGCCGTGACTACGATGACCGCCGCGCATACGGGCACTCCAAGCTCGCCAATGCGCTGTTCGCGTTGCAGCTCGGCAAACTACTGCGCGGCACGCGAATCACGGCCAATGCGCTGCACCCGGGCGTCATTAACACCGAGATCGACCGCAATCTGAACGGCTTTATGCAGACGGCTTTCGCAATCTACGCGGCAGTCGGCGGGACCAAGTCCGTGGAAGAGGGCGCGGCCACGTCCTGCTATGTTGCGACGGCGCCGCAGCTCGGTTCGACGAGTGGGCAGTACTTCGAGGACTGCAACGCGGTCACGGTGGCCGACGGGCACATGCACAACGAGTTGATGGCCGAACGGCTGTGGCAGGTATCCGACGAACTTGTCGGCGATTACCTGATCTCGCATGACGGACCGGACTACAACGACTTTGAAAAGGCGATGATCGAACGGCGCAATGCCGAACAGCAATGAATGAATCCAACGGCAAGGCGCTGGTACTACTCTCGGGCGGGCAGGATTCGACGACCTGCCTGTACTGGGCGATCGATCGCTACGGTCGCGACAACGTGACGACACTGTCATTCGACTACGGGCAGCGGCACCGGATCGAGCTCGACTGCGCGGCGGCCATCGCCGGGCATGCGAGGGTCGATCACCGCTGCCTGCCGATCGATACGTTCACCGCGCTCGGCGGCGACGCGCTCACCGATGCGGGAATCGACGTGGCGAACGAGACGGACGCTACGAGCGGTCTGCCGAACACCTTCGTCCCCGGGCGCAACCTGGTGTTCCTGACTTATGCGGCGGCACTCGCGTGGCGGCTCGGCGTCGACAATCTCGTCACCGGCGTGGCGCAGACGGACTACAGTGGCTACCCGGATTGCCGCGAGAATACGCTGGCGGCGCTGCAGCAGGCATTGCGCCTGGGCATGGAAAGCAACGTGCAGATTCACGCGCCGCTGATGCACCTGTCCAAGAGGGAGACGGTCGAACTCGCCCGCGACCTGGGCGGGCTCGATGCAATGGCGCTGACCCACACCTGTTACAACGGACTGCGGCCGCCCTGCGGCGAATGCCCGGCCTGCCTGTTGCGGGCTAAAGGGTTTGCTGCGGCTGGCGTCGAGGATCCGTTGCTCGCGCCCGCATGACGTACTCGGTCAAGGAAATCTACTTCACGCTCCAGGGTGAGGGCGCGCGCACCGGGCGTCCCGCCGTGTTCCTGCGCTTCGCGGGCTGCAACCTGTGGTCCGGCCGTGAGCAGGATCGTGCCGCGGCCGTCTGCCGTTTCTGCGACACCGAGTTTGTCGGCACCGACGGTCCCGGCGGCGGCAAGTTCGCAACGGCCGCGTCGCTGGCCGATGCCGTCGCCGGTGAATGGCCCGGCGGAGGTGATCCTTACGTCGTTTGCACGGGCGGGGAGCCTTTGTTGCAACTCGACGATGCCCTGATCGAGGCGTTGCACCAATGTGGTTTCGAAGTAGGGGTTGAGAGCAATGGCACGCTGCCGGCGCCGGCCGGTATCGACTGGTTGTGCATCAGCCCGAAGGGCAACGCGCCGCTGGCCCAGGACAGCGGCAACGAACTCAAGCTGGTCTACCCGCAGGTCGAAGGCGAGGCGCAACCGCGGCGCTTCGAGCACCTGGCGTTCGACGAGTTCTTCCTGCAGCCGCTCGATGACGACGACCGAGAGGCGAATACGCGGCGAGCGCTCGATTATTGCCTCGCGCATCCGCAATGGCAGCTGAGCCTGCAGACCCACAAGATTCTCGGCATCGACTAGTTCACCGAATCGGCGGCAGCCTGCTCCTCCAGCGTCTCATGGCGCCACTCGACGACGTTCATCTCGATGAAGAAGAACGCGAGCAGCCACAGGAAAGCATCCCAGAAGTCGACGAAGTCGCCGTAGAGACCCCAGTAGACGGCCGCGACGAAGAGAATGGAGTACAAGACGAACTTGCTGATATTGCTCGCTCTCAGCAGCAGGCCGTCGTACAGGCCTTTTTCCTGCAGGCGAACATCGATCTCGAGGATCAGGACGACGGCCAGCCAGACGACGGCATTGATGACATCGACCCAGGCCAACCTGACGATAGCCGCGTGACCCGGGTGGTCGACGACCGCCTTGGCGTCCGCGAACTCGAGGAAGGTCGTCGCTGTTGAAAACGAGCTGCAGTTCGCTGCCGTCAACAGCGTGTACTCTTCGAGATCGTGAGAGTACGACCAGCCGTCACTGACGAGCGCGCAGAGATCACTGACCCCCACCATCGTGCTCACGTCGAGGACCGACAACAGGTTGCCGATATACCCGGAAACGGCGTAGACGATGAAGCCGTAACTGATCGCTCGCAGTGAATGCAATGACCAGGTGACAGGGCGGGTGAAGTGGCGGTCGTCGAGGATGTAAGTTTCGAGCTCGAACATCAGCAGCAGGACAACCCACGCGGCCGTGTCGACCGTTGAGGCGTAAGCGTCGATGATGTCACCGAAACGGACGCCGTCAGGGTAAAGCAGGACGTTTGCGGCGCTTTCCTCGCGGAAGAACCAGTAGACGTTCATCGACAGGAACAGATACAGGGCGTACTTGAAGACCTGGTACAACGTGTATCGATTAATGTTCAAGCAGTTGCTCCGCGCGGCCAGCAGAGGATTCTAATCGCGACATGAAAGGGCAGGCAATCGCCGTTCAGTCGGCGGCTGCCTCCTGGGACGTCTCGACGCCCGAGTAATACACCCACACGTTTTCTTCGCCGGTCAGCAACTCGATGTACTTCGGGTGCACGAAGATGTTCTCACGGCCCGACTTCACCTCCTTGAGAATGCCGATGTCGCAGAGCTGCTTGAGATAGACCGAGGCGGTCTGGCGTTTGGCGATACCCGCATCCACGAGGTTATGGATGCGGCAGTAGGGCTGCTTGAAGAGCAACTCGACGAGTTCCCAGGTGTAGATCTTCGGCAGGCTCGTCTGCGTGAATTCGGCCGTATGCTCCATCAGTTCGCGGATCGCCTTGATCTTCTCGGTCGTCCAGTTGCAGGTCTCCTCGACGCCCCGGAGGATAAACATGATCCAGTCCGACCAGGCCTGGTCGTTGGTGATGCCCTTGAGGAGACGGTAATAGTCGGCCTTGTTCTGGATGATGTAACGGCTCAGGTACAGGATTGGCGAGCTCAGCAGGTCGTGTTGCAGCAGGAACAGGATGTTGAGGATGCGGCCGGTACGGCCGTTGCCGTCGGAGAACGGGTGGATTGCCTCGAACTGGTAATGCTGCACCGCCATCCGCACGAGCGGGTCGACCTCAACGCAGTTGTGCATGAAGTCCGCCCAGTTATCGAGCTTCTGCTGCAGGAGTTTCTGGCCCTCGGGTGGGGTATAGATGACCTCGCCGGTCATGCGGCTCTTGAGAGTCGTTCCAGATTCCGCTCGAATATCGAGCTCTATCCCCTTGATAGTGCTGCATATATGTATAGCCATATCGGTTGTCAGCATGCCCCGTTTCACCATCTTGCTGCCCTCATACAGCGCGGTGCGGTAGCGCAGGGCCTCTTTCGTGGCGGCGTCCGCCTTGTCCTCGGCGATGTCGGCGAATTCGAACAGCTTGTCGGTCGTCGTCACGATGTTCTCGATTTCCGAGCTGGCGCGCGCCTCGAGCAGTGGCAGCGCGTTGACGAGAACGGCGGCATTGGGGATGAGCTCCGCGGCCTGCTTGAGCTCCGCCAGGGCCACGCGGG
>JASJCH010000034.1 GCA_030066075.1 Woeseiaceae bacterium | reverse complement strand
GGCGTCACGACGACATGCAGCTCGTCGCCCAGATTCAGCAGGCGATCGACGAGGACCTGTTCGAGCTGCTGGCACAGCCTATCGTCAGCCTTCGCGAGGACGACGCCCGGCCACACTTCGAAGTTCTGCTGCGCATGAAAGACGGTGACGGCGAGGAGATATCGTCGGGCGCGCTGTTTTCCGCAGCGGAGCGCTACAAGCTGATGCCCCAGATCGATCGCTGGGTGACGTCGACGATACTGGCACAAATGGCCGAGCACGCGGCGGCGATCGAAGCGGCGCAGGCCCAGTTCTCGATCAACCTGTCGGGGCAGTCGCTGAGTGATGAGGAGATCCTCGATTTCATTGATGAGGAGATGCGCGAGAATGACGTGCCCGCAACGGCGCTCTGTTTCGAAGTCACCGAGTCGGCCGCTGTCTCGAACCTGACCAAGGCGCAGACCCTGATCAGCGAGTTGCGCGAGCGCGGTTGCAGCATCTCGCTCGACGACTTCGGCGCGGGTCTGAGCTCGTTTGCTTACCTCAAGAACTTCAACGTCGATGCGCTGAAAATCGATGGCAGTTTCATCCGCGACATCACCGATAATCGAATTTCGGAGTCCATGGTTGCGGCTATCACGCAGGTCGCCAAGGTCATGGAGCTCAGGACCGTGGCCGAGTATGTCGAGACGGAAGACACTCGCAAGTTGATCGTCGAGCTCGGCGTCGACTATGCGCAGGGCCATGCTATCGGTAAACCCATGCCACTCACGGAGACGCTGATGACGCTCTCCGAATACGAGGAATCCTCCACCGGCTAGACCCTCCGGCAGGCTGGCAGTCGCGTCGCCGGGTCAATAGACTCGGGGCATGGCTGAACCGTCCTCGACTCCCGTTGCTGACGCTATCGCGGCGTTGCCACGCGAGCTGCAGGAGCCGACCGCCCTGTGGTTCGAGCGCCTGGACTCGCAGCACGGCCCAACGCCGCTGCCTGGCGCAATCGCGGCGCAGCTCGTGCGTCTCGTGGCCTGCAGCGAATTTGCGGCTGGCGTCGTGTTGCGCGACTGGGACTGGTTCACACGAACCTGCCTGTCGATGTCGGAGCCACCTGATCGTGAGGCTTTGCAAGCGTTGGTTGATGACATCGCGGCCAGCGATGAGGAAATCGATGCCGTCAAGGCGCGCATTCGCCGCTTCCGTCACCGCTGGATGCTGACGCTGCTGTGGCGCGAGATCGGCGGCCAGGCCGTGCTGGAGGAAACGCTCGATCTAACATCGGCGCTGGCCGACGCCTTGCTCGATGCGGCCGCCCGCTATGCCGAACGACTCATGCAGGAGCGTTTCGGCGCTGTTCGCGATACGTCGGGCGAACCGGTATCGCTGGTGATCCTCGGTATGGGCAAGCTGGGCGGTTACGAGCTGAACTTCTCATCGGATATCGATGTCGTGTTCGTTTATCCCGGTGGTGGTGACAGCGATGGTCGCAAGTGTGTGAGCTCCCAGGAGTACTTCACGCGCGTCTCGCGGCATGTCGTCGCCTTGCTCGACGAGATGACGGCGGATGGTTTCGCTTTTCGCGTCGACACCCGCTTGCGGCCTTTCGGCGACAGCGGCCCGCCGGTAACGAGTTTCGCTGCCCTCGAGTCTTACCTGGTCCAGCATGGCCGTGACTGGGAACGCTACGCCTACGTCAAAGCCCGAATCGTCGGGCCGGCGCCGCCCGCAGCTGTGGCTGAAGAACTGCAGCACGAGCTGATTACGCCTTTCGTATTCCGGCGCTATCTCGATTTCGGTGTGTTCGAGTCGCTACGCGAGATGCACCGCATGATCGCGGCTGAAGTCGAGAGGCGCGAGATGGCGGATAACGTCAAGCTCGGTCCGGGCGGCATTCGTGAAATAGAATTCATCGCGCAGTCACTGCAACTGGTACGCGGTGGCGCGCGCCGGGAACTGCAGGAGCGGCAGCTACTGCTTGTCCTGCCCCGCCTGGTGGGGCGCCATGGGCTCGACGGTCCCGAGGCGGATGCCCTGGCGGACGCCTATCGATTCCTGCGGCGCGTCGAGAATTTCATCCAGGCGATTCGCGACCGGCAGACCCACGATTTGCCGGCGGACACTGTCGATCGGGCGCGCCTGTGCCTGGCGATGGGTTTCGCCAACTGGGACGCGCTGTTGGCACGACTGGACGAGGTTCGCAGGACAGTCAGCGACGCGTTCAATGCCATCGCTTTCCGCGACACCCGTGACGCAGGCGAGGCGCCGCAGTTGCGGCTTGCGGAGCTTTGGGAAAATGCCGCGCCCGAAGCGCTCTGGCGACAGGCGCTCGATGACATGAGCTTCGCGCAGTCCGCGGAGCTGGCGGGACAGCTGGCGGCGTTCGCCGCGGCGCCCGCGACGCGCCAGGTGGATACGGTGGCGCGCCAGCGCCTGGAACGCTTCGTGCCTGAGCTGGTCATGCAGGTTCGCGATTGTGGCGCCCCAGCGACGGCGCTCATGCGGGTACTCGGCATCGTCGAACGCATACTGCGGCGCAGCGCCTATCTCGCATTGCTCAACGAGAACTCCCGGGTGCTGACTCGGCTTGTCGACCTGTGCGAACGCAGCCGCTACATCGCCGAGGAAATCGCGCGCTACCCGGTGCTGCTCGATGAACTGCTCGATCCGAGCGTGCATTCATCGCCACTGACGCTCGACGAACTGGATGCCGAGCTCGGCGCTCGCCTCGCGGACTGTGACGCCGACGACACCGAAGCGCAGATCTCTGTTCTGGGCCAGTTTCAGCGCGCCAACCAGTTTCGGGTCGCCATCGCGGATTTCGCCGGCCACTTGCCGATCATGAAAGTCAGCGACAGCCTGACGTGGCTGGCCGAAGCGGTGCTCAAGCAGGTGCTGAAGATCGCCTGGCAGGACCTGGTGGCGAAACACGGGGAGCCGCAGTTCGTCGTCGATGATGAGCGACACGCGGCAGGATTCGCGATCATCGCCTACGGCAAGCTGGGAGGGCTGGAAATGTCCTACGGGTCCGACCTCGACCTGGTCTTCCTGCATGACTCGACCGGCCAGCGGCGGGAAACGGCCGGTCCGCGCTCGCTGGACAACGCCGTGTTCTTCACCCGCCTCGTGCGTCGCCTGTCACATTTCCTGACGGCGCAGACCGGCTCCGGGATGCTGTACGAAGTCGACACGCGCTTGCGGCCTGACGGCCAGTCCGGCGTCATGGTCAGCAGTGTGGAGGCCTTTGAGCGCTACCAGGAAGACAATGCGTGGACGTGGGAGCACCAGGCGCTGCTGCGCGCGCGACCCGTTGCTGGCAGCGCAAAGATTGCCGGGATGTTCAACCGTGTGAGGGCCGAAACGCTGTCATCGCGGGTGCGGACCGACACGCTGCGCGACGACGTGTTGAACATGCGCCGGCGCATGCGCGCCAGCCTCGACAAGAGCGGCGAGGGGCTGTTTGACCTCAAGCAGGGTGCCGGCGGAATCGGGGACATCGAGTTCATCGTGCAATACCTCGTGCTGTCCAATGCGGCGGCGAATCCGGCCGTGTATTTCTATACCGACAATATCCGCCAGCTGGACGCGCTGGCGGAGGGCGGCTTCATCGACGCCGACACCGCCAACCGCCTGCAGGACGTGTACAGGAGGTATCGACGCTGCCTGCATCACCTCGCACTCGATAACCAGAAGCCGCTCGTCGCTACGGATGAGTTCACCGCCGAGCGACAGTTTGTAGAAGACTTGTGGAAACAGGTCTTATAATTCGCGCCTGTCAAAGGCCACGAGCAGGAATCATTGTGACAAGCAGAGCCGGCACCGTAGACCAGGACCTGATCCCCGCCAACGCGCAGCACCGCTACCAGGTTCGCCCGAGGGACCTGCCGCTGTCGTGCCCGATGCCGGGCATGTACCTGTGGAATTCGCACCCAAAGGTATTCCTGCCGATCGAGGAGACCGGCGAGGCGAAGTGCCCGTACTGCGGAGCACAGTATTTTCTCGGCGATGATGAGTCGGAATAGCGCCAAAAGCTTCTAAATGACGGCTACTTGATGCGATCTGCGCCGAAATATCTTTCCCGGAGGCTCGGTTACCCGTTGGTTTCGCTGTCAAAAGTTGTGGTGTGGGTCGCAGGACCCCAAAACCACCCGATTTCAACGTGAAGTTCCAAAATTGATCGCGCAAAATACGCAAAAATCGGGAAAGATCGGCGAAAAATACTGGAAATGCTTTTTTTTCAGATTGAACCTCCAGGGTCACTTCGGGCCTTGTTTCTACAACCCCAATTGTGCCGATCAACGGCTATAAAGCACATTAATGAGCCTAAATGACGGAAACGGTCGATAAAACCCCCAAAGGCGCAATTCTCTACGATCGCCAGGTGATCAGGGAAATCAGCGACGAGCGTTTCGAAGGCTCAGGATGGCTGCATGCCGAGCCGGTCAGCGGCTCATTGCGGTCCGCCGGACGCGGCAACACCCTGTTTGTCGGCAATGTGCCCCGGCAGTTCGTGCTGCGCCACTACGTGCGCGGTGGCCTCGTGGGCAAGGTCATCACGGATACCTACCTCTGGACCGGGGAAAACAACACCCGGCCGTTTGCCGAGTGGCGCATGCTGGCGAAGATGGCGGACTACGGTTTGCGGGTGCCGCGCCCGGCCGCAGCCAGGTATTGCCGCAAAGGGCCGTTTTACACGGCGGATATCATCACGGTGAGAATCCCGAACGTCGTTTCGCTGTCGGAGTACATCGCCGGCGACCCGCCCGCTGCCGGCTTCTGGCAATCGCTGGGCGCCGCGGTCTTCGGGTTCCACGAGAAGGGCGTGTTCCATGCGGACATGAACGCCTACAACCTGCAGATCGACAATGACGGCGACCTGTGGATGCTGGATTTTGATCGCGGCCGGCTGCTGGCGCCGGGCTCCTGGCAACAAAAGACGCTGGCGCGCTTACACCGCTCGCTACAGAAGATCGTCTCGCTCGATCCGCGGCTGCATTTCCGCATACGCAACTGGGAGGAGTTTCTCGAAGGTTACTTCGATGCGGCGAGGTCCGAATAATAGTCCGGGTGTCCCTCGGGCAGGTTCTTGAACTTCCGATGGACCCAGAAATATTGCTCCGGGCAGGTGCGAATCTGCTCTTCGAGGATCGCGACATAGCGCTCGGTATCGGCGACCGCGTCGCCGCTCGGAAAGTCGTCGAGCGGTGGCAGGATGGTGAGCCGATAGCTCCCGTCCGGCAGCCGCCGCGGAAAATACGGGATCGTGGCGGCGCCGCCGAGGCGCGCGAGCGTTGACGTGGCGGTCGTGTGCATGGAGGGGATGCCGAAAAACGGGATCACCTCGGCGCCCTTGCGGTTGTAGCTCTGGTCTGGCGCATACCAGACGATGCCGCCGCCCCGCAGGCTGCGCACCATCTTCTTGATGTCGCGTTTCTCGATCGTCCCGGCCGCCGATCGCTCGCGCCCGCTGCGCAGTACCTCAGTGGTGAAGTCGCTGCGGCTGCGGCGGTAGACGGCGTCGAATGGCGGGATGTTGAGCTTGAGCACCCGGCCGCTCAGCTCGAGAGTCGTAAAGTGAGCGCTCAGCAGGATCACGCCTTTGCCATCGTTGACGGCATCGAGCAGGTGGTCGACGCCGTCGATTTCGGTGATCGACAACAAGTGTCCGTCAGACGCCCAGCGCCCGAGGCCCATCTCGATCATCGACATGCCGAGCGCGGCGAAGTGACGGCGTACCAGGTCTTCGCACTCGTCCGGCGAGAGTTCCGGAAAACAGAGTTCGATATTGCGCCGTACGATTGCCCGGCGCTCGCCGCCGACGCGGTAGGCAAACCAGCCCAGCCCGCGGCCGATCGCGAGCGCTGCGCCATGTGGCAGCCAGCAGGCCATGCGCAGCAGACCGAGGCCGATCCAGGTCGGCCAGGTATCAGGAGTCAGATAGCGGTGTAGCGGTTTGCGGCTCTCGGGCATTGCCGAAGCAGCTTAAACCTATTCGGACATGCCGTCGACGTAGTCGTTGCTGCTGTCGTGGGTGTCCGGCAGCACCGGTTCATAGGTCTCCTCGACCGGCGCCTCGTCGGTCTCGATGCCGACATGGAACGCCGCGAAACCTGGCATCACGACCTGGTTGCGCGCCATACCGATGATACGCCCCGAGTAAGGCGACCGGACCTCGGTGCGCGCATTGTTCATCGGGTCGGTAATGGTGCCGAGGATGTCGCCCTTGCGCACGGAGCTGCCCAGGCTTACGTCGGACAGCAGGATGCCGCCGTTATCGGCGCGCACCCATGACGAGCGGTAGTAAACGGGCTCGGGTTCACCCCACAGGCGGCGCTTGGGAATCATGCCCAGCGTGTTGACCAGGGTCTCGATGCCCTTGACGCCATGCTTGACTTCATTGAGCTCCAGCTGCGACGGGCCGCCTGCTTCGAGCGTGACGGCGGGGATGCCTGCGCGCGTGGCGGCGTAGCGCAGCGTGCCAACCGCGGGCGAGCTGTGCAGGATGACCATCGACCCGAATCCCTGGGTCAGCGTTACGACGTCAGGGTCGCGCAGATCGGCGCGAATCTGCGGCAGGTTGGCGCGCTCGAACGACCCCGTGTGCAGGTCGACGAGGGCATCGCAGTGCATAACGACGTTGGCGAAGAACGAGTGTGCGATACGCGCCGCTGCCGAGCCGTTCGGATTGCCCGGGAAATAGCGGTTCAGATCACGCCGGTCCGGCAGATAACGCGAGCCGCGGCGGAACCCCTGTACGTTCACGATGGGGATGCCGATGACGGCGCCTGACACCTTGCCGGGATCGAGGTCATGCATCACGCGACGCACCATCTCGATGCCGTTGAGTTCGTCGCCATGGACGGCGGCCGTCAGGCATAGCGTCGGTCCGGGATACGCGCCATTGAGCACCAGCACCGGCGTCGACACGGGAACGCCCTCGAACAGTTCGGTTGCCGACCATGACAGGCGCCGTGCCGTCCCGGGCGCAATCTCGGCGCCGAGCAGCATCAGCGGCTCGGCTTTGCCGGCGGCGGCCGTGACGGCATCGGCCAGCGGGATCGCGGGCGGCTCCTCGGCCTCCGCGACAGGTTCCACCAGGTGCTCTACGGCGACAGCCACTTCGCTGGAACGCGAGTCCGTGTCTTCGGTCGTATCTTCGACGATGTCAGTGCCGTTATCGCCGGGATCGACGGACACCTCGCCGCCATGTGCCAGGCCGGCGGCCAACAGCCAGATGATTATGTTTAGTGCGCGCGCTTGAGCCATTGTGCAAAATAGCTTTTTACAGCGAAAATTTCCGTGAACTAATCAATAATTTACGATTGAAACTTGAAACAGGTTAAATGACAAGAAAAAGTCGTCTCGCCCTGATCGTCCTCCTGCTGCTCGGCCAGCCCGCGGCAGCGAACGAACTATTGCCGGTACCCGATGGGATGCAACCCGACGTCGACTTCTGGGTCGACATCTTCAGCCTGTACACGACAGACCAGGGCGTGTTGCATGACAACCGCAATCTCGGGGTCGTCTACGAGCGAGTTGACCTGTCCGCAAAGATGAGCCGCCGCGACCGGCAGCGCCGCGTCGCGCAGCGCCGCGACTATTACGAAGACATTCTGCGGACACTGGCCACCGGTAAGCGCGACAATCTCAGCGCCGAAGAAGCGCGGGTTCTCGCGCTGTGGCCCGCGGACGTCAGTAACTCGACACTGAGCGCAGCCGTGGGGCGGATTCGCTACCAGCAGGGACTGCGCGACCGTTTTCTCGAAGGGCTCGAGCGGTCCGGCAGGTGGCGCGCCTATATAGAGAGTGAACTGCGGGCACTCGGCGTACCTGTCGAGCTCGCGGCGCTGCCGCACGTCGAGTCATCCTATAACCCCGAGGCGCGATCGCACGTCGGCGCGTCCGGCATCTGGCAATTCACGCGCAGCACTGGACGGCGCTTCATGCAGATCGACCATGTGCTCGACGAGCGCAACGATCCGTGGACCGCCTCGCGCGCCGCCGGCAGGTTGCTGGCCTACAACTACTCGATCGCGGGCAACTGGCCCATGGCGATCACGGCTTACAACCATGGCCTGTCCGGGGTACGCCGGGCGATGCGCCAGTTTGGCGACGACGCTTACAGCGACATCTTCCGCAACTACAAGGGCCGCACGTTCGGCTTCGCGTCGAGAAATTTCTATGTCGCGTTTCTTGCCGCCAAGCATGTTGATCAGAACGCTAGCACCTACTTCCCGAACGCCGTGCTGGAGCGGCCGACCGACTATGCGATCTTCGAGCTCGACGATTACATCGCCGCAACCGACCTCAGCGACGCGCTCGGCGTAACCACGCGACAGCTCGCCGCGCACAACATGGCCTTGCAGTCGACGATCTGGCAGGGCAGCAAGCACATGCCCCGCGGACTGAACGTCCGTTTCCCGGCGGACCGGCTCGACGCGCCAATAGAGACGCTGCTCGCCGCAATCCCTGCCGACCGGTGGCATACGGAACAACTGCCCGATTTGTTCCACACGATCGCGCGCGGCGACACGCTGTCGCAGATCGCCCAGACCTATAAGACCAACGTGTCGACGCTGGTCGCACTCAATAATCTCGGCAGTTCGCACCGCATTCGCGCGGGCCAGCGCTTGCGGCTGCCCGCGGCCGGACCGGCGCCGGAGGCGCCTCCTCCACCGCCGGTCGTGGCCGCCGTCGCCGACGCGCCCGCCGTGGAAGCGCCGGCTATCGTCGCCGAGCAAACCCCCGGGGCGATGGCGGGAGACCTCGCGGCCACGTTGCTCGGCACCATACAGACGGCGCTGCTGTCGGACCCGAGCGATTACAGTGTCGCCGCCGACCAGTCGATCGAGGTCCATCCGCTGGAGACGCTCGGCCACTATGCCGACTGGCTCGGCATTCGCACGCAGCGGCTGCGCGACATCAACGGCCTCGCGTTCCGCACGCCGGTCGAGGTCGGGCAGCGTATCAAGCTGGACCTGACCGCCGTCGACGCCAAGACTTTCGAGGACCGCCGCATTGCGTACCATCGGTCGCAGCAGGACGGCTTCTTCCGCGAGCACGTGATTACGGGTGTTGCCGACCATGTCATCCGGCGCGGTGAATCGATCTGGGTACTCGCGCTGCGGGACTATGACGTGCCCGTATGGCTGTTCCGACAGTACAACCCGGGCCTCGACCTGCACACGGTCCAGCCCGGTACCACGGTGCGTTTCCCCGTCCTGGCGCCGGCTGGTACGGGCTGAGCATGGCTCGCCTGATGCTGGTGCGGCTGGCGCCGGTCGTAATGCTGGTCGTGGCCGCTGCCGCCTGGTTCAACGACGTGCAACAGGGCGGCCCCTACGTCCTGCGTAACCTGTTGCCGCCGCTCGTGGTCGTGGCGCTCTCGGCACTGACACTGCGGCGTGGCGAGGGCACCTGGACCGGCTCGGGCTGGCGCCTGCCGCTCGGTACACTGGGCTTCGCCATCCCGGCGCTGGGCCTGTCCGTTTACCTGCACTACGCTTTTTCGGTCAATCTAAACGACCTGTTCACCGACGCGACCAATCCCGAGGGGCTGTTCCGTTTCCTGCCCGTCTACACCCTCGTCGCCGGCGGGATCGGATTCGCGATCGGCTGGATCGTTGGCAGGAACGTGTAACCGTCACTTTTTTTTACCGATGAACTTTTGCTAACCTCGGCGCATGCGCAGCCTGGGGCTTTCATTATTATTGCTGTTGCCGTTGCTCGACGGCGGCCTGGAGGCGAGCGGTTTCCCCGTCGCCGAGAAAGTCCTGGTCGACAAGTCCGAGCGCAAGTTATACCTGTTGCAGGACGGCGAGGTCTTTCGCACCTTCGACATTGCGCTGGGTATCCGGCCCGTCGGCGACAAGCAGCACGAGGGTGATTTCCGGACGCCCGAGGGTCACTACCTGCTGGATATGCGCAACCCGAACAGTGAGTTCTTCCTGTCGATACACGTGTCGTACCCTAACGGGCAGGACATTCGCGAGGCGCGCGACAGGGGTGTCGATCCCGGCGGTGCGATCATGATCCACGGACAGCCGAACGTGCCGACTCGTTCCGAGGCTTACTACCGTACCCAGGACTGGACCAACGGCTGCATCGCGGTGTCGAATTCCGACATGATCGATATCTGGCTCATGACGCCCGATAACACTCCGATCGAGATTCGACCCTGACCATCACCGTTGATGCCGAGGTGCGCCCGGGCGGCAGCCTCGAAGTCATGTCGCAGCTCGAGGTCGACCAGCTGCGATCGAGCGGCGAGGGTGGCCTTTACACGCTCCTGCGGCGCTGCATGCTTGCCGTCCTCAACTCCGGCAGTCTCATCGACAACGCTCGGACGATGCTCGACACTTATTCCGATTTCGAGCTCGGCTTCATTCAGCAACACCGCGGCATCAAGCTGTCGCTGCGCGGCGCACCGGCGGAGGCGTTCGTCGACGGCAAGATGATTCGCGGCATCCGCGAACTGCTGTTTGCGACGCTGCGCGATATCGCCTATACGCGCAACGTCATCGTCGACAGCGGGCGTTTCGACCTGCAGTCCGGAACCGGCATTACCGATGCGGTGTTCCACATCGTGCGCAACGCGGGCCTGTTCAGGCTGCCGGCCGACACCAATCTCGTGGTCTGCTGGGGCGGGCATGCCATCAGTCGCACGGAGTACGACTACACCAAGCTGGTGGGCTACGAACTCGGTCTCCGCGGCCTGAATGTCTGCACCGGCTGCGGTCCGGGAGCGATGAAGGGGCCCATGAAGGGGGCGACGATCGGCCATGCGAAGCAACGCATTCGCGACGGCCGCTACGTGGGCATCACCGAGCCCGGCATCATCGCGGCCGAGTCGCCCAACCCGATCGTCAACTCCCTGGTCATCATGCCGGACATGGAAAAGCGCCTAGAAGCATTCGTGCGCGTCGGGCACGGGATCATCGTCTTTCCGGGAGGCGTCGGCACCGCCGAGGAGATCCTGTACCTGCTGGGCATCCTGCTGGACCCGGAGAACAGCGCCCAACCGTTCCCGATGATCATGACGGGGCCGGCGTCGGCGGAGCCGTACTTCCGGCAGATCGATGATTTCGTGGTAGCGACGCTCGGTCCCGAAGCACAGCAGCGCTATTCGATTATCATCGACGAGCCGGCTGAGGTTGCGCGGCAGATACGCGACGGCCTCGATTCGGTGAGGGATTTTCGAACCGAGCACGGCGACGCCTATTATTTCAACTGGCACCTGTCCGTCGACGACCCTTTCCAGCAGCCTTTCGTAGCGACACACGAAACAATGCGGTCACTGAACATCGACGCCGGCTTGCCGCGCCACGAACTGGCGGCCAACCTGCGGCGTGCATTCTCGGGCATCGTATCGGGCAACGTGCGGGAAGACACCGCGGCGCTCATCGAGCGTGACGGCCCGTTCGAGATCAAGGGTTCCGCCAGCATCATGCGTCTGCTCGATGAATTGCTGGCCGCTTTCGTGGAACAAAAACGCATGAAAATCGCGAGTAACGATTATGTTCCGTGCTACCGGGTGAGCTGAGGCGTTATTGTCAAATCGCCAGTAACCATGCCGGCTGGCACCGGTTGATTAAGTAAAAATCCGCGATAACACATTGAAAATTATGTGAAAAATCACGTTCTGCACTGTGATGCAGTTCCTGTGATTGGGCCCGGTTGCCGCTTAACATGTGCTCAATGGATTGAAAGAGCATTGAGTGATGCCGGATAGCAAACACCTCAAATGGGCTGACGACTTCAGCACGGATAGCGAGTCCCAGGCCGACGCCGGAGCGGTAACCCCGTCCGAACCCGCCGCGAACGATGCCGATGGTTGGCAGCAGTATCGCCAGTGGATCTCGAAGGCGCCCGCGCCGCGAGGTCGCCGCAGCGGTATCGATCCCTCCCTGTACACCTGGAAGGGCTATCGAAGCTGGACCGAGCAGGTCAAGCGTAACTGGGACGCGGACGAAAACGAGTAACCCCTCGCCAGTGACCTCCTACTGAAAAAACGCCGGCTTCGCCGGCGTTTTTTTGTGGACAAGCGCCCCATTCGGGACCGGTACTGCGTCTGATTTTTCACTATTGCAACCGAGATTTCACAAGTTCTAAATCAAGCTGTGATCTGTCTCACGGAGGCTCTAAATCGGGCTCACTATAGTCGCTGTTACTGACACCTGAATGGCTTGATTAGAGTATGTCAAACAAGTGCAAGGAAGCAGAAACACCCGTCGTATTCCTCAAGGATGAATCCGCACGGCAGCGCTGGGAACTCTTTCACAGGGCGATCGCTCATGCCAAGCAGTCCAACGTCGCTTCGCTGGACGATACCGACCACGACGCTGGCGACTCGCAGAGCGGCGGCCCCGTGCTGTCGATCGTTCGCTGATCACTGCCGTGGAACGACTGGCCCAGCTGCTCGACGACCTCGATGACCTGGTCTACATGGCCAGGATGGCCTGCGAGCGCTTTCGCAAGATACTGGTGCTGGTGCTGGTAGGGCCGCTCGCGGTCGCGCTGCCGATAGGCGGCGTCGCCCTGGCGCTCGTTCATCCGCCGCTGGCGCTGGCCACGGCAATCCTGCTGTTCGTCTCCCTGCTTTATCACACCGTCACCGCGCCGCCCCTTGAAATAAGCGCTTGAGACCCTATCGTGTCTGCCATTCGACGCAGACCGAATGAGGGACCCGCGCGTGACCACTGCCACCGCCCGTGAAACACGGGGCTTCCAGACCGAGGTTCGTCAGCTCCTGAAGCTGATGATCCACTCGCTGTACAGCAACAAAGAGATTTTTCTTCGCGAGCTGATTTCGAACGCGTCGGACGCCGCCGACAAACTGCGATTCGAAGCACTCGAGAGCCCGGAACTGATCAGTGACGATCCTGATCTCGCGATTCGAATCGCGTCCGACAAGGATGCGCGGACCTTGACGATTACCGACAACGGCATCGGCATGTCTCGCGAGGAGCTGATCGAGAATCTCGGCACGATCGCGCGCTCCGGGACGGCAGAATTTCTGCAGCAGATGACCGGCGACCAGCAGCACGACGCCCGCCTGATCGGCCAGTTCGGCGTGGGCTTCTATTCGGCGTTCATCGTCGCGGACAAGGTCATCGTCGAATCGCGGCGCGCCGGCCTTGCTGTTGACGAGGGCGTGCGCTGGGAGTCGGACGGCGCCGGCGAGTTCACCGTGGAATCTATCGAGCGGGCAGAGCGCGGCACGTCGGTCACATTACACCTCAAGGATGCCGAGACCGAGTTCTGTGAGCCGCTGCGTGTCGAAACGCTGATTCGCAAGTACTCCGATCACATCGCGTTCCCGGTTGCGCTCGCAGCGGCCGACGGCGAGGAGGACGAGCGTGTCGTGAATGAAGCGACGGCGCTCTGGACGCGTTCGCGCAGCGATATCGATGATGACGAGTACCGGGAGTTCTACAAGCACCTGTCCCACGACTTTGCGGACCCGTTGGCCTGGAGCCACAACCGCGTCGAGGGCAAGCGCGAGTACACGAGCCTGCTCTACGTGCCGTCGAATGCACCGTTCGATCTCTGGAACCGGGAGGCGCCGCGCGGACTGAAGCTTTACGTGCAGCGCGTGTTCATCATGGACGACGCCGAGCAGTTCCTGCCGCTGTACCTGCGCTTCATCAAGGGCGTTGTTGACTCCTCGGACCTGCCGCTGAACGTGTCACGCGAGCTGCTGCAACAGAGCCCCGAGCTCGGCGCGATGCGCAGCGCCCTGACAAAGCGCGTGCTCGACATGCTGGCGAAGCTCGCAGGCGCTTCTGGCGACGACTATGCACGGTTCTGGGAGCAGTTTGGCCAGGTGATCAAGGAAGGCATCGTCGAGGATCACGCCAACAAGGACAAGATAGCCGGGCTGCTGCGGTTCGCAACCACGCATGCCGGGACCGGGAAACAGGACCAGTCGCTCGACGATTACGTCGCCCGCTGCGGCGAGGGGCAGGACAGCATCTACTATATTCTCGCCGACAACGTGGCAACCGCCTTGTCGAGCCCGCACATCGAACAACTGGCCGACAAGGGTATCGAAGTGCTATTGCTGACCGATCGCATCGACCCGTGGCTGGTCGACGGCCTGCAGGAATACGACGGCAAGACCCTGGTTGACGTTGCCCGTGGCGGCTTCGAGCTGCCTGGCGGCGATGGTCAGGTGACGCAGGACGCCCTCGACGAGGAGCACAGACCCTTGCTGGAGAAGGTGAACCAGGTGCTCAAGGACCGGGTCGAGGCGGTGCATGTCAGCAGCCGGCTCGTCGCTTCACCCGCCTGTGTCGTTACCGGCGAAAACGAGCTCAGCCCGCAGCTACGGCGCGTTCTGGAGGCCAGCGGACAAACGATGCCCGAATCGCGGCCGATCCTCGAGGTCAACGTCGCGCATCCGCTGCTCGAGCGGCTCGCTGCCGAGACCGACGATGGCCGCTTTGACGCGCTGGCTCACATCGTGCTCGACCACGCGCTGCTCGCCGAGGGTTCGCAGCTGGATGACCCGGCGGCCTACGTGCAGCGCATGAACACCCTGTTGCTCGAACTTGATTCGACGGCAGGCACGGGCTAAAACGGGCTATGACCAGTTCGAAACAGGCAGACGGCGATCTCCGCGACAGGCTGACCGCGGAGCAGTACGACGTCACGCAGAACAAAGGCACGGAAAGGCCGTTTACGGGCGCCTACGTCGATAACAAGGACGACGGCACTTACCGTTGTATCTGCTGCAACGCGGAGTTGTTCTCGTCCGAGCACAAATACGACTCCGGTTCCGGCTGGCCGAGCTTCTGGCTGCCGCTCGCCGGCGATGCCGTGCGCGTCGAGAGGGATACGAGTCACGGGATGATCCGCGAAGAGGTCCTGTGCTCGGCCTGCGGGGCGCACCTCGGGCATGTCTTCGAGGACGGTCCGCAGCCGACGGGACTGCGTTATTGCATCAACTCGGCGTCACTCGATTTCGCAAGCACAGATCAAACCAACAAGACCAAAGGTTGAGTCCATGAAAACCAGTTTTGCTATCAGCACCGCTCTCGTTGCGGTGGCCATCGGCGGTTGCGGCCAGCAGGGTGCCGAGCCGGTCGAAGAACCCCAGGCGAGCCCTGCGATGGAGGAGCCGGCCGTGACAGAAACGAACATCGACGACGCGCAAGCCTTTGAAGTGACCCCCGGGCTGTCCGCGCGGATTTTGCGGCGCGGCTACGGTCGTGCTGCCGAGGCCGGCGATTACGTCGAAGTCCATTACACCGGCTGGCTCCACGATCCCGAAGCCGAGGATAACCGCGGCCAGAAATTCGACAGCTCCGTCGATCGGGGCGAGACCTTTCACTTCACGCTGGGCGCGCGCCAGGTTATCCAGGGCTGGGATCAGGGTGTCGCCGGCATGTTGCTCGGCGAGACGCGCGAGCTGACGATCGCTCCGGAGATGGGCTACGGTGATCGCGGCGCGGGCAATGTCATCCCACCCGGCGCAACGCTCGTATTCGAGGTCGAGCTCAAAGGGCTCGAGGGCCCCTCCGACTAGCGCAGCTCGAACTCGATCCGGCGATTGAGTTCGCGGCCGTAGGATTTGGAATTGTCGGCGACCGGATCGCTGGAACCGGCGCCCTCGACAACGAGGCGCTGAGCGTCGATGCCATTTGCCGTGAGCCTGTCGGCGACGGCCTGCGCGCGCGCCAGGCTCAACTTGCGATTCCAGGACTCGTCGCCGCTGGCGTCGGTATGTCCCGTGATTGCGATCGTCACGGAAGGACAGTCGTACGCGAAATCGGTAATCCGATCCAGCGTGGCGAACGACGCCCGCCGCAAATCGGCGCTCGACTCGGCAAACGACACCGGCCCCAGCACCAGGCTCGCGAAGACCTTGCGGCACAGTTCGTCGAGGGACGCCTGCGAGCGAATGACGATGATGTCGGTCGACAGTTGCGCCGCAGCAGGCATGAATTCGCGCAGACTGTCGATTCTCGATGCAGTCAAGCTGGCGTCGGCCGTAACGCCACGTATTTCGATGCTGCCGTTGGACATCTGCGCCTCGGCCGAGGCCATCGATTCGACGGCGTGGAGCAATTGGTGGCTGGTCGTCACCCAATCCTCGCCGATCAGCACGCCGGGCAGGAACTCGGAGCGCACTTCTGCATTCTCGAAAGTCGTAACGGCCTGGCGCTGCAGCGAGTTTTCGTGGAAATCTGACGCGCTGATTCCCGTAATCGATAGCCGCTGCGGGCTGGAACTGATCGTCAGGTAAGGGTCCGTCAACGGCGAGACCGGCACCGGCGTTGCGTCCTGCAACGTGCTATCGCGATGCAGGCTGACCGTCAGCAGGATGCCGGCGACAAAGGCAAGAATCGTGTACGTGACCCGCATGACGGGCTCTTAGCCGCTGTTTACCTTCTGGTCGTACAGGTCGCGGGCCTGTCCTATCCAGTCTTCGCGATAAATGCGGCTGCGGAAGCCTTTCAGCCGGTGCGCGACGCGGTCGATGTCGTACTCGCTCATCTGGGCAATCTGGTCGTAGCGGCTGATGCCCATCTCGTTGAGGGTCTTCTCTATGGCCGGTCCGACTCCCTTGATCTGTTTCAGGTCGTCGCGGCCGGACACTGGTTCGGCGTCATCATCCTCGCCGGGCGCTTCCGTTTCGATCTCGCCGATCGGTTCGTTCGACGCTTCCATGCTGTCGCCGAGCGCCTCGGGGTCTACGGGTTCGACGCGCGTTTGCTCGGAGCCGACCATGTCTTCGAGCGCCTTGACCCGCTCCTGCGCAGCGGCCAGTTGCTGCTCAAGCTCCTCGGCCTCGGCGCTCTTCTGCTGGTACCGCTCGATCAGCGGCGGCAGGCGGTCCTGCCAGTTCCGGAGCTCGGCGGACAGTTTCTCTATCTGGGCGTCTCTCTGGGCGACCTGCTGCTCCAGCGATTCCCGTTGCGAGTCTGCGCGTAGCTGGTCGCGTTCGGATACCGCCGTCTCCAGGTTGCCGCGGATTTCCTTGAGCTGGCGCTGTAGTGCGTCACGACGTTCGAATGCCTCCTTGAGCGCATCCGACAGCTCGCTCGCGCGCATCTTGGCATCCTTGTTCGACGCCTGGTACTGGCTGTTCTGCTCCATCAGGCTCTTGTTCTGGTCGAGCAACCGCTCGTGCTCGCTGCGCTGCGCGGCGAGCTGCTCCTGCCAGCCCTCATTGATCGCCGCTTTCTCACTGCTCGACCGGTTGCCGCGAGCGACCCACCCCACGACCACGCCGACAATCAGTGCGCCGACGACGATCGCGATGTGAGTGACTGTAATCTCTGGCATTACGAGCGTTCCTCGCGGGGCGCGTCGCCCCTCGCGCGGCTTAAAACCACGGGCAAAGGATGATTATTCTGTGCACAATAGCGTGCTGCGAGGTCGATCCTATCGCTCATGCGAAAATTTTATAGCAATAACATTCACTTAAGCCAAGCTTTTTAGCCCAAATTGTGAACAGCGTGCCCACTACACAGCGTCTGGATATCCCCGGTCCGGTCGGCAAACTCGAGTCGATTTTCGAGTTTCCGGGAGACGGCGAGATTCTGGGCGCAGCGGTCGTATGCCATCCGCATCCTCAGCATGGTGGCACGATGCACAACAAGGTGGCGCATACGCTGGCGCGAGCTTTCGTCCGGTCCGGCTTTGCCGTGCTGCGCTTCAACTTCCGTGGCACGGAAGGCAGCGAAGGCGAATACGACCACGGCGTCGGCGAACTCGATGATGCGCTCGCGGCTATCGCGTGGATCCAGGACCAGCAACCGGACGTGCCACTGTGGCTGGCCGGGTTCTCGTTTGGCGCAGCGATCGCCGTCCGGGCTGCGGTCGCGCAGCCTGTCGCCGGCCTGATTTCAGTCGCGCCGGCGATCTATCGGTTTGCAGGCAATCTCGAGGGGCAGCCGGAGTGCCCGTGGCTGATCATCCAGGGCGACGAGGACGAACTCGTCGATGTGGATGAAACGGTGGAGTGGGTGGACGGCCTCGCGCCCGGCCCTGAACTGTTGATCATGACCGGGGCCGAGCATTTCTTTCACGGCCGGTTGCATGAACTGCGCGAGGCGGTAATGGAGTTCGTCAGACCATATCCTTGAGGCCTTTCAGGGGCGAAACCTTGACGACCTTGCTGGCGGGCTTGGCCTTGAACATCATTTCCTCGCCCGTAAACGGATTGACGCCCTTGCGGGCCTTCGTGGCTTTCTTTTTCACGACGCGCATCTTGAGCAGGCCCGGCATTGTGAACATGCCCGGAGCGCCGCGCCCGCCGAGGCTCTTCTCGATCTGGCCATTCAGTGAATCGAAAACCGCGGCGACGTCCTTGCGCGTCAGTCCGGTGTCCTCAACGATCTTTGCGTAAATTTCCGACTTGGTGGGCGGCTTCTTGGTGTTCGTTGCCATGAAAAAGTAACTCCTGAAAACAAAAAAAAACGGGCAAGGCCCGTCGAAAGCTGCGCGACGATAGCACAACTCGGACGGACGCGTAAGCGCCTTGTCCGGTCAACAAAAAATCCAGGGAATCAGTCGGTGTAGAACTGTCGTTTGAAGCGAACTTCAGAGGCCGCACTCGCCCCCTCGGGCATTACCCTGATGTCGAACACCAGCGTCTCCCGGTTTGCCACGGGCGTCTCGCCGATGTAGTAAACGGCGTCCTGGTCGTTAATTTGCCGCATCGTTACGTTCTTGAGCTGGCCGGTCAGGTTGACGGTCTTCACGGTGACCTGGGCTTCGACCGCCTTGTTGTCCGCCTCGCGTACGACAGACACGTTCAACATGGCCCGGTTGGGGCTACGGACGATGTTGTAGGCCCGCGCCACTTCCGGCTGCAGCTGGTCCGTGGTTTGCGCGCTGAAGTGCACGACGTAGTCGCCGATGTCGGCGTTGCTGGCGCCTGCCGGCTCCGCCTGCGGAACTTCGGCGGTCGGGTTCGGACCGCCGCAGGCGGCGAGCCCGAGCAACGACAGGGCGATCAGTGTTTTTCTGATTGTCATGATGCGTGTCCCTTTCCCGTTGCAGTCACTATAAACCATTTTCACACTCAGGCAGCCGCCGGCATCCAACTAAGCAGCAGAACGCGCAGGGCCCCAAGCAGGATTATCGGAATTACCGGCGACAGGTCGAAACTGCCAACAGGCGGAATCAGACCGCGGAACGGCCGCAGGATCGGGTCCGCCAGGCTGTGTACGAGGGACGCGATCGGGTGCGGATTGTGAGGTGCGAACAAGCGGACGATGATGCTGATGAAAATGATGAACAGGAACATCGTGCACGACAGTATCGCAAGCCGCAGCAGCGCAACGACCACGAGATAAGTCCAGATTCCGCCGACGTCAATCCAGCCGAAGCCGCGCAGTGACATGACGATCATCAGTGCCAGGTACTGCACGGCGAAGGCGGCAAAGAAAGTAGCGGTGTCGAATTGCCGAATGGCTGGCAGGATCCTGCGCAACGGTACGATCAGAGGCCCGGTGACCCTGAGGATGCCCTGGGATATCGGGTTGCGAAAATCGACCCGGAACCAGGGCATCCAGAAACGCAGCAGGATGAACAACAGGACGATACTCGCCACCGCCTCGATGATGTACTGCAAAGCGGCGATCATGACGAATCTCCGCCGGCAAGCTCGACCGAACGATCGCGAGCTGCCGTAAAGGCTCGCGCGAAAACGGCGCGCACATTCTCGTCCTCGAAGACTTCAAATGCGGCGGCGGTCGTGCCGCCCGGCGACCGCACGTGTTCGATCATTGCCTCCATCGTCTCGCCGCTGACGGCGGCGAGCGCGGCCGACCCTTTCGCCGTGTCCATGACGAGCTTGTGCGCGGCCTGCGGGTCAATCCCGAATTCCTCAGCCGACCGGATCAGCATGTCGATCAACAGGTAGAAGTACGCCGGGCCGGTTCCGGAGATGGCGGTCACCGCGTCGATCATGTCCTCGTCGTGCACGTGCACGACGCTGCCGACCGCAGAGATGATTTCCGTGGCGCGATCGCGTTGTTCATTACTCGTCAGCTCGTTGGCATACATGCCGGAGGTGCCCTCGAGCAGCATGGCCGGCTGGTTCGGCATTACGCGGACGACGGCGAGCTCGGCGCCGAGCCAGTCGTCGATGTCGCGGCTGTGTGTGCCCGCGGCAACCGAGATGATCAGCGGTCGCGAGGACTGCACCGCGGCGGAGATGGCCTCGCACACGACACGCATCAGCTGCGGCTTGACGGCCAGGACCAGGCAGTCGGCCGCCGACGCAACCGCATCGTTATCACCTGTGATGGTGATCCCGGGCAGGTCGTGCTCCAGGATCGCGCGTCGCCGCTCGTCCGGGTCCGCGATCATCAGCAGGCCGGGCGGGTAGCCGCTGGAGACAAGGCCGCCGGCGAGCGCCCGCGCCATGTTGCCGCCGCCGATAAAACCCACTTTGTAAGAACTCATTGTTTCAGGACCTCGGACCGAATACGGCTGTGCCTATCCTGACAATTGTACTGCCTTCGACTATTGCCGCGCGGAAATCGGCGGACATGCCCATGCTCAACGTGTCAATGGGCAGACCTTTGTCGCGCAGGTGCTCGCCCAGTTCGCGCAGCCGCCTGAACGGCACGCGCTGAGCCTCGAACTCGTCGCGCATCGCGGGCAGGCACATCAGCCCCCGCAGCTCGAGTCGCGGTAAATCCATGATCGCGTCGGCGAGTTCACCGGCTTCGTCCAGGGCTACGCCCGACTTGCTTGCTTCCTCGTCCACGTTGACCTGGATGCAGACTTTCAGGTCGGGCAATTCGTCTGGCCGCTGGTCCGAGAGACGCCGCGCCGTCTTCAGGCGGTCGACCGAGTGCACCCACGCGAAATGCTCCGCGACGAGTCGCGTCTTGTTGGTCTGCAGGTGGCCGATGAAGTGCCAGGTAAGGCGCGGATCAGTGATTTCTGTGATCTTGTCGATACCCTCCTGGGCCTGGTTTTCGCCAAAATCATGCTGTCCGGCGGAAGCGGCTTCGATAATGGCCGAAACGGGCTGTTTCTTGCTGACGGCGAGCAATTGGACGCTGTCACGGCTACGCCCAGCATTCTCTGCAGTTTCAGCCAGCAAATCGCGGATTTTTCGCAAGTTTTCCGTGACTCCAATCACGTTTTGCTCCGGGTGCTTCGCTATACTAAGCTCAAATCCGAACCGGGTTATGGTAAGTCCGGTTATCCATTAATCGAGGGAGAAACATGGCCGTCGACGTTGCTCAGTTATTGTCGTTCACGGTGAAGAACAATGCCTCCGATCTGCACTTGTCAGGCGGTGTGCCCCCGATGATTCGCGTCGATGGCGACATCAAGCGAGTCAACATGCCTGCGCTCACGCATAAAGATGTCAACAGCATGGTCTACGACATCATGAATGACAAGCAGCGCAAGGACTACGAAGAAT
This sequence comes from Woeseiaceae bacterium, assembly GCA_030066075.1. Taxonomy (GTDB): domain Bacteria; phylum Pseudomonadota; class Gammaproteobacteria; order Steroidobacterales; family Woeseiaceae; genus UBA1847. Next base: position 2,199 of record JASJCH010000034.1, on the reverse strand, counting down.
TTCTCGAGACGGACTTCTCGTTCGAGATCCCGAAGCTTGCGCGCTTCCGCGTCAACGCGTTCAACCAGAACCGCGGTTCGGCTGCGGTCTTCCGGACGATTCCGTCCGAAATCCTGACGCTCGACGATCTTGGCGCGCCGGCAATCTTCAAAGACGTATCGATGCACCCCAGGGGAATCGTGCTCGTCACGGGACCGACAGGCTCGGGTAAGAGTACGACCCTCGCCGCGATGGTCGATTACATCAACGAGAACAAGCCGGATCATATCCTCACGATCGAGGATCCGATCGAATTCGTACACGAGTCGAAGAAGTCGCTGGTTAACCAGCGCGAAGTACACCGCGATACGCTCGGCTTCAACGAAGCGCTGCGCTCGGCACTGCGTGAGGACCCCGACGTCATCCTCGTTGGTGAGCTGCGTGACCTCGAGACGATTCGCCTGGCGCTGACCGCCGCCGAGACCGGTCACCTCGTCTTCGGCACGTTGCACACGAGCTCGGCCGCCAAGACCATCGACCGTGTCGTTGACGTGTTCCCCGCTGCGGAGAAGGAGATGGTTCGCGCGATGCTGTCCGAGTCGCTGCGCGCCGTGATCTCGCAGACGCTGCTCAAGAAGGTCGGCGGCGGTCGTATTGCCGCCCACGAGATCATGATCGGTACGCCGGCCATTCGTAACCTGATTCGCGAGGGCAAGATCGCACAGATGTATTCGGCCATTCAGACAGGACAGGCAGCCGGCATGCACACGCTGGACCAGAACCTGGCCGACCTGATGGCCAAAGGCCTGATCAACAAGGAAGAGGCCCGCTTCAGGGCGGTACAGAAGGAGAACTTCTAGGGGCGCACCGAGCCCTGGGAGAAGAGAGGCACAATGGAACGCGAACAAGCGGTACGACTAACGCAAAACCTGCTGCGCAAGATGGTCGAGCGCGAAGGCTCCGACCTGTTCATTACGGCCGGTTTCCCGCCTGCGATCAAGGTCGACGGCACCATCCACAAGGCCACCGATAATCCGCTGAGCGCGGATCAGGCGGCAATCATGGTGCGTTCGATCATGAACGACAAGCAGATCAAGGAGTTCGACGCGACCAAGGAGTGCAACTTCGCCATCATGCCGCAGGGCATCGGTCGTTTCCGTGTCAGCGCGTTCATCCAGCAGGGCATGGTCGGCGCCGTGCTGCGTACGATCACGACGGAGATTCCGACGCTCGAGGATCTCGACCTGCCACCGATCCTGAAAGACGTCGTCATGAACAAGCGCGGCCTGTGTATCGTTGTCGGCGGCACGGGCTCCGGTAAGTCGACCACGCTGGCGGCCATGATTGGCCACCGCAACGAGAACTCGCGCGGTCACATCGTTTCGATCGAGGACCCCGTCGAGTATGTGCACCCGCATAAGGGCTGCGTCATCACGCAGCGCGAGGTCGGCGTCGATACCGAGACCTGGCACGCCGCGCTCAAGAACACGCTGCGCCAGGCGCCGGACGTTATCCTGATCGGTGAGATTCGCGATCGCGCCACCATGGAATACGGCATCCAGTTCGCAGAGACGGGCCATCTTTGCCTCGCGACGCTGCACGCCAATAGCGCCAACCAGGCGCTCGACCGCATCATCAACTTCTTCCCCGAAGAGCGCCGCCAGCAGCTCCTGATGGACCTCTCGCTGAATACCAAGGCGTTCATCTCGCAGCGCCTGATTCCGCGCGAGGGCGGCGTGGGTCGTATCGCGGCGATGGAAATCATGCTTAACACGCCGCTGATCCAGGACCTGATCTTCAAGGGCGAGGTCGGCCAGATCAAGGAGATCATGGCCAAGTCCACGCGTCTCGGCATGCAGACCTTCGACCAGGCGCTGTTCGATCTTTACGAGCAGGGCATCATTTCCTACGAAGAGGCGATGCGCAACGCCGACTCCAAGAACGAGCTGCGCCTGCGCGTCAAGCTCGAGAGTAAGCGTGACTCGGCGATTGCCGACCAGCAGTCAGAGAGCCTGCGCATCATGGAAGAGGATACGGCTCAGACGTTCTGAGCTGCATGGACGCGTAGAGAATGAACGTAAAGCCGTTGTTCAAATTAATGGTGGAGAAAAAGGCGTCCGACCTTTTCTTCGCGCCGTTCTCGCCGGCCAAGATCAAGATCGACGGCAAGATCATGCCCGTCAACAAGCTCGAGATGACGCCGAAGATGGTCAAGCAGGC
>JASJCH010000033.1 GCA_030066075.1 Woeseiaceae bacterium | reverse complement strand
ACGAAGCGCAGGCAGCGGCCGGACGCCGTGTAGTCGCAATACACCATGAGCCGCTCACCGAACGGCGTCCGAAAAGTTGAATCGACCCCGACGATCTGCTGCCGCAGAAAGTCGGGGCTCAGCTTATCCTTACTCAAGCACCGCCTCTTCTATGGAGTCCACGATGTCACCGGGCACGCCCATATTAGCCGTAAACGCCCGGTAACCGGAGTCCCAGAAGTATAACTGCATTCGCCACATCTGGCCGTAGTGCAACACCACAGTTTCGTCGTCCTCCCTCACGATAAGCAGTTCGGTCGGAAGGGCTGCAACGTGATCGACGCCGGGATAAGGCGACAGGTCGCTCTTGCCGTCCTTGCGGAAGCGCGAATTGATGCCGATCATACGGTCCTCGATGAACGGGTTTGTCAGCCCGATGTGGACGACATCGTCGCGCAAACGAATATTGGAGACGATCTCCCAGCCGATTGCCTCCGACGAATCTGCAACGGTGTCTGCCTCGAGGTTGGCGACGACCTGCTCGACAACATTATCGAAATTCTCCGCCGAGTCTTCGAGGAGCACCAGCTGGCTCTTATCCCAGGTGCGGAACTTGGCCATCATCCGCGCCGGGCCGTCGCCCTTGTACTTGTTGTAATGGTCCTCGGAGCGTCGCGGTTCGCCCTGCGCGCTGACGACCTCGCCGGGCATGGCCCGGACCAGTCCGCGAATCTGGCCCGCCGCCTCGCCCGCGGCCGCGACCAGCGCGTCGTAGTTGGGCGACTCGGCAAAGTAGATCATCGCGTGGGGCACCGGATTCGCCATGTTGACGAACGTGTTGTGCTTGTCTCCGGACGTAAACACGGCGATCCGCAGGATCAGGGCCGATGCCGTGCGCGGAGACTCGGTGGCCGCCGCCTCGATATAGGGCGGCGAAGTCAGTACAAAGAGCCGCGCCTTGTGCTTCTTGCCAGGCACTCGTACATCGTGCGTAGCCTGAAGCACCAGGTCGGATTCGGCTATAGCCTGCTCCAGCGCCCGGCTGGTCGAGGAAAACGATTCCTTCGACTCCAGGATCATCTCGAAGATGCCGATGTCATCGTCCGCAAACAAAAGTGGCGCCCAGAAGAGCGCCACAATAATCGTAATTATTCTTTTCATGAGATTGCTTCGCCCTCCGGGCTCGCAATGACCGCGTCAGTTACCAAAGATAGGAAACCTCGAACTCGAACTGGCTCATTTCGATCTCGATTTCCTGGGTCGGATCGAACAGGCTCACGCCTGTGACACTATTGCTCGGGGCATACATCAGCGAGAAGTTCCAGGCGCCGCCGTCCGAGCCGCGCTGGCTCATGCCCACGGTGAAATGCTGCTCCATGACGCCCGGCGCCAGGACATTGAACAGCACATCGTCGCCGCTGATCGGCTGCTCGCCATAGCTGTAGCCGAAGCGCCAGACGCGGGAGTCGTTGTGCGTCCACTCGACGCCGAGCTTGTACGTCGTCATATCGTCCCAGCCGAATCCGCCGCCTCGCTTGCCGCCGAGGCAGGATTCGAGGTCCGCGCCGCCGAGACCCGCGGTCGGGCACGCGAGGAGGTTCGCCATCGGGTTACCTATGGAGGCCACGTCGCTGAACTGGGTATGCTCGACATCGATATTCACGCGCACGGCATTGGTGCCCTGGAACGAGATGCCGAACATCGTGCTGGCCGGGATATCGAAGCCACCGGCCTCGGCGAACAGGTCCGCATAATCGTCGAATTCGCTCATCGACATCTCGGAATGGTAGGACAGGCCTGCGCTGATGTAATCGCCCATCGCCCACCAGATTCCGCCCGCGAAACCGAAGCCCGTCGACGTGTCGCTGCTGTTGTTGCTGAGGTTATCCGCGGGGACCGGACCGCCGCCCGTGACGATCGACTGCGCGAAGGTCTTGGTGAACGGCGTGAACGAGGCGACGCCCGTTGCTTCGAACATCTGGAAAGCGAACACAGGTCCGACGCCCCAGGCGAAGTTGTCGCCTGCCTTGCCGGCAAAGCTGACCGCGAGGAATGCCTGTGACAGGTCTACGCCGGCGTCACCCGCACAAAACGGGCCGGGCCCGGTGACTACCTGCTGGCCGGTGGGATCGCAGGCGAGCGACGTCGCCGATGCGCTGGAGTCTTTCCAGTCCGTGTTCATGCCGCCGCGGCCGTAGAACGCCGTGTTGATAACCAGCTCCTCGCCCAGGCGGAAATTCTTGGCGATGTAGGGAATCGGAAACCACTCGCTGCTGCTGTCGAAGCTGCCCTCGCCGACCGTGAAGGCGCCGCCCTGCCCCTGCGCCAGGCTGGAACCCGCGTCATAGCTGCGCCGCGGGCTAAATACACTAAGCCCGACCTCCCAGCCATCTTCGGAGAATACGGCCAGCGCCGGGTTGGACGCGGCGATGATCGGGCCGCTGGCGCCGTCGGAACCGATGCCCGTGCCAGCCATGCCCTTCGACTCCGTCCCCACGCCGTGCGTGAAGTAGCCGTTGGTTGCCGACGCAGCGCCGCTCAGCAGCGTCAGTGTCAAAGCCGAGCACAGTGCTGCGGCACGCTTGAGTGTCGTATTCATGGATTTACTCCTCATTGGTCGCCGCACCACAAAATACGTCGTGCAGCGATTCCATTACCTTGGGTGCTTCATCGCCAGCCAGCGAATAGGTCACTGACTGGGCATGTTTGCGTGCGCTGACAATGCGCTCGCGGCGCAGGATCGCGAGATGCTGTGACAGCGCCGACTGGCTCAGACCGAGGATGGCCTGCAGCTCGCTCACGGTCTTTTCGCCTTCGGAGAGCTGGCAGAGAATCATCAGGCGCCATTCGTTGGCCATCGCCTTGAGCAGTTCACAGGCGTGCGACGCCATGTCGTGCAACTCCGCCATCTTCGCGAAGTCTTGCGGCATAACAGGTTCTTCAGTCTTGCTCATAAGGCTCCCCCAGTCGTGTCGTCAGGCGCAGCCGCCGAACCCCTCCGAGTCCATCTTGGCCTCGTAAGGAGCGGTTACATCCGCGCCTGTTACGAGCGTCCCCACCACGCTGTCCCATTCCTCGGGCTTCAGGATGACGAGCCAACCGGCCTCGTAGGGATCATCATTGGCCAGGCTGGGGTTGTTGACGAGATCATCGTTGACGGCGACAACCTCACCGCCAGCGGCCGATTTCGCCGGTCCAACCCACTTGCCCGACTCGAGCGTGCCGCAGGATTTTCCGGCCCGTACCGAACGGCCGACACGTTTGGGCGTATAGGCGACGAGTTTGCCGGCCATGGCCGTCGCGACGGCCGTCATGCCGAGCTTGACCGTGCCATCCCCCTGGTCCTGGAACCAGATATGGTTATCGACGTCGTAGAGCAACTCGTCCGGCAGGTTACATCCGCGTACAACTGGCATCGTCAAGCCTCCTTTGAAGTTCCAGGTTCGTGTTTATCGGCTGACCGGATCGGCTTCGCGGAACAACAAAACTCCCCCAGCTCAGCGACTTGCAGCTTGCCGCTGACAAACAGATAAAGGTGATTAGATACCATCCTGAGCATCTCGGCACGATGCGTAGTTTCCGTATGCTCCGGCTGCATCGTGACAAGATTGTAGTGGTACGCGATTTCCCTCGCGGTTTCGCGGCAGGCGTTGAAGCTCGGGTCCCCTTTCGTACCCTGGCGATGCAGCGCCAGCAAACGGAAGCCCTCGCGCTTGTCGTCCGTGGGCTCGCGGCCATGGGCCGTCACCCAGTGTTCCAGCACTTCCTCACTCAGCGCGAGCAGTTCGCCAGCCGCCGCCTGCGGATCGGCCTCGACATCGATCGCCGTCATGGTCCGCTCGATGTCGGCGAGCGGCCTCATGCGAGGCCATGCTCCCTGACAAAGCCCATCGAGTCGGAAACGTTTTCGTGCACGCCGACCTTGCGCGGTTTGAGTCCCAGCGCCATGCCGAGCAGCTGCGTGAAGTAGAGGATCTTGATGTCGACCGTCTCGCCGAGCACTTTCTCGGCGCGAATCTGGTGCATTTCGAGGCCGGAATGGCAGGTCGGGCACTCGGTCGCGATGACGTCGGCACCGGCCAGCTTCGCCGCCTTGAGAATATTGAGCACGAGCTTCGTGGAGGTATCGCTGTCCGACAGCGTATGCGCGCCACCGCAGCATGCCGTTTTGAGCGGAAACTCGACGTTCTCGGCGCCCGCGGCCGCGAGCAGGTCATCCATGAAATGCGGATTCGACGTCGACTCCGACCCGGGCCCCTGGTCCTTCTCGGGAAAGATGTGGCGCGGCCGCGTGTACATGCAGCCGTAGTAGTTGGCAACCTTGATACCGCTCAGCGAGTTCTTGACCCGTTCCTTGAGACCTTCCTCACCAATCGTGTCCTTGATCCAGTCGAGCGCGTGAATGGTCTCCACCTGGCCGGACTCGTAGGTCTTGTGGCCGGCTTTCTTCGACAGCTTGTCGACGACGTCGACCGATTCAGGGTCGTGCTTGAGATCGTACTCGGCCTTTTTTAGGTTGTGGTAGCAGCCGTTACAGGGCGCCATGACCACATCCATGTCCATCTCGTTTGCGGCCACCGACATTACGCGGGACGACAGGTATGTCTGCAGCTTCGGGTCGATGTTCTTGACCTCCATGGCCCCGCAGCAGTTCCAGTTCTTGACCTCGACGAGGTCCAGCCCGAGCGCCTTGCCCACGGCCTTCGTCGAGCGGTTGTAGGAATGACCGGTCCCCTCGAGCGCGCAGCCCGGGTAGTAGGCAACCTTTTGGTACTTGTCTTTCTTCGTCATGATGAGAGTGCCTGCTCCTGCTTTTTGTGCTGCTCGTCGATGTACTCTTGCATCGCGGCGGAGGCGGCGGACCAGCCCCGCGTCTTGGGCGCGACGACTGTCGCGAGACCCATGCGCGTCAGCAGACCGATCGGCAGCCCGCGCAACATACGCTTGACCATCTCGATCATCCACGGCTGCATGAGGCTCTGCCCGGTGCGCTTGAAGAACCCGCGTATCGTGCGGCTCTCCTCGATCTTGCCGGTCCTCACAATCTGGTCGGTGAACACCTCGTCGAAGTGCATCGACGGCGACTTGTCGGTGTGCCCCTTGCGCTCGAGCCAGTGCGCAGTCGCCTTCATCACACCTTCAGGGAAGACGTCGCGCGGGCAAGCGTATGTGCACTTGTTACACGACACGCACTGCCAGATGATGTCCTTGTCGCGCAGCAGTTCCGACTCCATCCCCATCCGGATCAGGTAAATCCAGTAACGCGGGTTGAAGTCTTCGTTGATGGCGTTGACCGTGCAGGAATTGGTGCACGAACCGCATTGCCAGCAGCGATGTATCTGCTCGCCGCCGGGCAACGCTGCAATCTCGTCCTGCAGATCCTCGTTGTAGTCGCTGACGACACGCGACTCGATGAATGTGCTCCAGTGACCCGAAACGTCGACGCCGTCGATGACAAGCTCGTCATGCGTCTTCAGGTTCTCCGGGCGAATCAGTGATTTTTCGTGAATGGGCATTTCTAGTGTGCCTGCTCGCTTGTTTCTTCGGCGTCCAGCAAGAATGCGTCGCCGTCAATCGTTTTCAGTCTGGTCTTGCCGCTGCCGGCTTGCACTCCGTCGAGCCCCAGCAGCCGGCGCGTGTGTTGCATCGGGTCCTCGGGCGCGGAGAAGTCGGCCCGCAGGTAACTGCCGCCCTGCTCGCAGATGTACTGCGCGTAGGTCTGCGCACAGAGAATATCGACGTATTGCAGCACGTCGCGAAAGAAGCCCTCGTCCGACAGGAACTGGCTGAGCTCCTCGCGCAGCATCAGGTAGGTGCCGAAACCGTCCCCGACCGGGATGGTTATGTGGTCGACGTTCTCGCCGTGCCAGATTTCGCGGATGACACCCGTGTTCGACTTCGCGTCCCACACCCAGCGGGTCATGAGCGGCACGCGCTCCGGGTCCGCGTTGTGCAGCAACTCCGCGGCCAGGTCACGTACCCAGCGGTGTTTCTTGTCGTTGGGGAAGCGCGCACAGAAACCGGCGATGCGGCCATCAACATTGTCTTCCTCGGCGAACAGCTCGACGATGCCCTCACGCATGTCGGCGAATGTTTCCTCGGTAAGCCAGTTGCCGACGCGGCGACGCACGGTCGCCATGAAGGTGCACAGCCCTTTGAACGTCTCGAGTTCGAGGTTGGCCGCCGCGCCATCGCCGACGGCCTGCCGGAACATGTCGTTCTTGAGCTTGACGGCATCAACGTAGCGCTCGATGCCGCCGTGATCTTCGCTGCCCGCGATCATTGCACTGAGAATCGCCCGCAATCCTTCGCCCGAAAGGTCGAGCACGGGACGCTCGACCTCAGCAGCGTGGATGGCGGGAGTCTGCGACATGCGCCTTACGCGCTCTTTTCGATTGGCTGGTGCAGTTCGGACAGCACGGACATCGCCGCCGCATGACCCTGGGCGATCGAGTCGTCGATCGTCTCCGGTCCGGTCGCGGCGCCGGCGACGAATACGCCCGGCCGCGACGTGTGGCCCATCGCGCCGTAGCGGTTCTCCGCGCCGATATGGCCGTGCTCCTCGAGGTCGACCCCGAAGATTTCGGCAAGCTGCGGATTCTCGACATTCGGATCCATGCCGATCGCGTGTACGACCATGTCGAACGGAATCGTGATCGGGCGTTTGACCAGCGTGTCTTCGCCCTTGACGATCAGCTTTTCGCCATCCGAGGTCACTTCGGCAATGCGCGCCTTGATGTACTTGACCTTGAACTCTTCCTGGCTGCGCCAGTAGTACTTGGTCTCGTAAAGCCCAAAGGTACGAATGTCCATGTAGTAGATGTAGACATGGCAGTCCGGAAGTTCCTCGCGGATCTCCATCGCCATGTTGGCGGACACGGTGCAGCAGATCTTCGAGCACCACTCACGGCCGATCTGGCGGTCGCGCGAACCGACGCACAGCAGGATCGCCACGCGTTGCGGCTTGCGGCCGTCCGACGGACAGCGCACGCCCTGTCCCGACGAGATCATCTGCTCGACCTGGGTCGTCGTGACGACGTCCGGGAACGAGCCGAAGCCCCATTCCGGCTTATTGACCGAATCGAAGTGGGTAAATCCGCTGCAGAGTATCGCGGCGTCGACGCCGAGCGACTCGCCATTGGAGAGCTCGGCCGTGAAATTACCGGGCGTGCCGTCAAACTTATTGACGGTCGTGCCGGTCATCACCTTGACGTTGTTGTCACCCTCGACGCGATCGACCATACCGCCAATCGCATCCTTCGCCCATTCGCCCGACGGCACCAGCTTGGCGTAGCCGGACAGGATCGGCGCGCCACCGAGCTTGTCTTCTTTTTCCACGAGGATGCTGGAACGGCCCACGGTGCCGAGACTGTGCGCCGCGGCCAGCCCGGCAGGACCACCGCCTACTATGAGAATTGGTTTAGTCATTGCTTAGCCTTTTGAAACCCGGACCCGAGGTGATCATCTTGCGCGGGTCGTAGAGCGTCTCGCCTTTGCCGGCTTCGACGTCTTTGAGATAGGCCTCGAACTCGGCTTTTTTCGCTTGCCAGTCGATACCCAGTTTTTCCATCAGTGATTCGGTCGACGATGCATGCCAGTGCGACTGCACGATCTTGTAGGGATGCGCACCGCACACCAGCGCCGCAAACTGGCAGTCCGCAAGCACCGGCAGGTCGACCGGCTTACCGGCCGCCGCGCCGATCCACTGATTCTTGTCGAGCGTGGTGATGCAGCCCGTGTCGTGGCCGATCATCATGTCCGCCTGCGCCTCCTCGACCGCAACCCTCAGCTTGCGATCGATTGCGAACGAGCGCGTGAACTCGCGCTCGGAAATGATGTGCCGGAAGCCGAAACCGCAGCAGTCGTACCACGTCCGGTAATCGATAACCTGGGTGCCCAGCGACTCGAGGATGCCGGTCGTGACGGCTACACGGTTGCCGCCGAGGATCTTGTCGTCGTAGATCGCGTCTTCGGGAACCATCTTGTAGACATGGCACGCCGGATGCACGGTCGCACGAATATGGCTCGCATCGATCACCTGACGCTTGGCAATTTCATCGCGCATCACGTGCAGCCACTCGGAGTAGTGCACGACCTCCTCGGGAATCAGCAGCTTGCCGTCAACAAGGCGGCCGAGCTTGCCGAGGATCTTGCGCACGCGCTCGCGCAGTTTTGCCGACTGGATCAGGTAGCCGCGCACTTCCTTGTAGTTGCCGAAGGACGTGCCGCAGTGGACCAGCGGATAGAAGTAGCCATCCGGCAGGCCCTGGGCCTTCGCCGAAACATAGGCCTGGTGGAAATTGCGCAGGAACACGGCGGCGAGGCTTTCGATGTTGCCGATGCCCGAGCCGTGGTAGTTCCAGGCCGTGCAGGAAGTCTGGTCGGTCTCGTCGAGATAGCTGATGTCCATCTCGTTCATGAGCCACAGCAGCGAGGCCGGGTATCCCGGGATGTTGCCGCACTGGCCGCAGGACTTGTGGTGCCAGAGCTGGGTTGTCGGAATGCGCTTGTCCCAACCGTACAGCGTCTTGACCGTAACGGGCTTGTGCTCGTCGGTAACGCGATGCACGAGAATCTCGCCGTCTTTTTCGAGTTCCCACATCGCGTCGCGGACGTCCTCGACGCGGTCCTTGTTGGTCAGCATCGAACGCCGATTGACGATCTGGTCAACCCAGACCGTGGCGACGTGCGCGTCCTCGGGACTCAGGTTCGCATCGGTCCACTCGGAACCGTGACCAGTAAAACGTTCGCCTTCATTACCTGACATGTGATGTCTCCTGCGAGGTATAACCCCAGTCGCGGCCATGGGCCGCTCCTACCATTGTTTATTCCTGCTCGTCGAGCCAGTCATCGTAGTCATCGCGTTTCTCGTCCATGATGTCGCAGATGACGTCGAAGAGGTTCTCGTCAATCGTCTCGAGGCTGTCGAGCACGCCGGTCTCTTCCCAGATCGTGTACAGCTCGACCGAGGTCTTGAGGTTGACCTCCCAGGCCGTCTTGGTCGTGTGCAAGGTCGGCATAGGAATAGCCTTGCGCAGCGTCGTCAGCGGCGCCTCGACCTTGGAAATATTCGGGCCCCAGTCGGCAAAGCCTTCGGGGTTGATCATGTCGGGCGACAGCTGGTTGCCCGTTGAAATGAGTTTCAGCATGACGCGACTGAATGGCCGCAGCACGCTCTTGGCCGACTCCATGCCGTGCTTGATGGCGGTCTCGCGCATCAGCATCACGAGGCCACCCGGCGAATTGCCGAACGGGCACCGCGCGGCGCAGGTATAGCACTGCGCGCAGGACCAGATCTTCTCCTGCATCGCGTCGTAGATGCCCTCGAGATTCTCGGTCCAGAGCAGCTGCACGATCTCGCGCGGGCTGAAGTCGTAGTAATGCGCGGCCGGGCAGGTCGCCGTGCAGATGCCGCAGTTGAGGCAGCCGTTGAGCTCGTGGTCGAACCGCAGGTCTTCCTGGATATCCTGGAATATTTCCTCGAGCTTGTCGCGACCGATCGGCGCCTGTTCCGATACCGGATCGCCGATGTATTCCTGGACCCGTGAAGTCGACGAATGAGACATAGTAGACCCCTAGTAAGAGAGGACCCGCACGTCCTCTTCCATGACTTCTTCGATGAGGTGCGCGCCGCCGACGATGCCCTCACACTCGGGAATCAGGTCTTCCTTGGTCATGTCGAACAGGTCGAGGTTGGGCGAGCAGCAGAAGAACTTGGCGCCGGCCTCGTGAGCGTCCTGGATAAAGCTATAGACGGACTTTGGCGAGCCTTCCTTGACGAACAGCTTTTCGGCGACGCCCTTCTTCATGAGGCGGCCCGAGGTTGCAGTGCAAATGACGTCGACTTCGTAATCCATCGCGGCCGCGACCGTGGCCTGGAAGATCGGCGCACCGAGTTCCTCGCCATTGCGCGGGTCGGTGTTCGCCATGACGATAATGAGTTTCTCAGCCATTTATTTTGTCTCCCCTGGGCGTCGGCGATCCGGCGACAGCCGGCATTCCAACAGCACATTAGCATATACTAAATTAATGGTTTATCAAGTTCTCTGCGGGCTACATGGCCGCCTTTGGTGATGACATAAGGTCCGTGCATTGCACGAGCCCGGTCATGATCGGCACCAGGTCGTCCTCGACCTGCACTTGCAGCGCCCGCAGCTCATCGAGCTTCGCTGCGGCGCCTGCAGGCACCTCTTCGAATTCCATAATCAGGTCTTCGACCATCCCGAGCTTAATCCCCGGGTTGCCCAGGAAACCATAAGCATTGATACCGATCTGGAACACCGCAGGGTCGCCGGCATCGTCGCAAGCGAGGACCCTGGCGGCGGCCGGCAGGACCGGCCGGTCGCGCATGTACACAACCTGGTTAAAGGTCTCGGGCATAAAGCCGTTGAGCGCGTCCTCCTCGACCCGCTCGGCCTTGCGGCACTCGAAAACGAATTCGCCCGGCTCGCTGGAACCTCCGGCCGCAATCGCGAGAATCTGCGCCCCCAGCCCGATACCGATCACGGGCGTGCCCTGCTCCAGCATCGAGCGCGTGACCTCGATCTCCTCGGCCAGCGTCGGCAAATCGCGGACGCCGGCACTCCCCCACGGCCCGCCGCCCAGGAGAACCAGTGCGTCAGCCGGAACGTCCTTGGCCGGCACCTTGCCGCCGCCAGCGAAGGGCCGGAAGTACTGGAAGCGAATGCGCCGCCCTTCGAGGTGGTCTTCCATCAGGCCGAGGTACTCGCCGGAGGTGTGCTGGATGACCGCGACGACATTCATCGGCGTCTCGGTGCGATCGGCCATCGCGAACGCGTCGGGCGCGCACTTAGCCACCGGCGCCTCCCGCGCTAAGGGCGTTGGCGATTGAGGTCTTGAAGTCGGCAGGGGCGACGCTGAGCATGTCGACGTCGTTGGACGCGAAAAACGCATCGATCTCGTCATCAATCTCCTCGAGGCGCGTTCCCGCCAGGTGCGCCTCGAGATCGAACACGATACGCGGCGGCGTCACGAAAAAATCGCCCGTGATCAGCACTCGTTGCAGGATGGCCTTCGTCGGCCCCTCGAGCTTGACGAATGAGTCGATGGTCCCTCCCGCACCGGTGTGTGTTCCGGCCAGCGTTTCGTTGTCGTCCCCGGGATTATCGATTTCAGCCACAAATTCGTCGGTACCGATCTCCTCCACGAAGTGACGACTGGCCAGCGCCTCCTCGTTTTCGGTGATCTCGCCGTGTTCCGCCTCGATGCCGAGGCCCGCGGTGAAGCCATGGATCAGGGCCGCCTTGATCGTGTCGATGTCGGGCAAACCGTCGCCGAGCAGTTCCTTGAGCGTGATCACACGCTGCGCGGCCGAATCCAGCTCGCGCTTGGCGAGCTTCGCCTCGGGTATGTTGAGTGCGCTCACCATCTGCTGCGAATTCATGTCGACCAGCACCGTGCCCTGGTAAATCAGCACATCGCCGTCGAAAAAGCCGCCCGTGCCGCTGATCTTGCGCCCGTCGACCTCGATGTCGTTGCGCGGCCGGAACCTGGCGTCAACACCGAGCTGCTTGAAGCCGAGCGCCGCGGCACTACAAATCTTTTCAGCCAGATCGGGCAATGCGGCCACGCCCAGCGAAGCCCGGTGAAACACGAGTTCCCAGCCGAGCTGCCCCTCGTCGAGGTAGATAGCGCCGCCGCCGGTAATGCGGCGCACGGTGCCGACGCCGTTTTCCCGGCAGTAGTCGAGGTCGATTTCACGACTCAGGTCCTGGTGGCGGCCGATGAGCGCCGTCGGCGGAAAGCGCAGGAAGCGGATCGTGTCGGGCACCCGGCCGGCCTGGCGCTCCTCGATGAGCGCCGCGTCGAATGCGATATTCGCGCGGCCTTCGCGCACACCGGTGTCGATGATCCGAAACGGCTGGGTCATGGGTGACTGGCTGCGCTACTCGACCCGCACCGGTATGTCGAGCTGTTTGCGAATCTTCTTGACGTCTTTCTTGTTCGGCTGGAACGGATAGCTCGCGATATCCGACGGCGGCGAATCGCCGTAGGGTCGATCGCAGGCCGAAATATCGTCCTGGAACTTGCCCGGACAGCCGGACGTGCGAAACGCGATGCCGGCATCGATGACATCAGCCAGCTCGGCATCGGCAATGCCGTAGGTCTTGACCCGGCCGTGGTCGTCGAAGGTCATCTGGTCTACGCGCACGCCGCGGTAGTCGATCAGGTAGCGCGCAAGCTGCACCCGCCGCCATTGGTCCCGCGGCGTTGCCGGCAGGTGGTCCATCAGCGACCCCTCCTCCGGGAAAAAGCAGAACATGTGGCTGTGGCCGCCGAGGTCGACGAGTTCCTGCACGAGGTTGAGGACCTCGTACTCGGTCTCGCCCATGCCGACGATGATGTGGGCGCCGAATTTCTGCGGGCCAAAGATGTCCCGCGCGTCCAGCATGATGTCCCAGTACTTCGACCACTTGTGCGGCGACTGCACGCCCTTGCCGCGCGTCCGGTCGAAGACCTCGGGAGTAGCAGCGTCCAGAGCCACCGTGAAGATGTCGGCACCGAGGTCCCTCGTTTTCTGGACGTCGTCGCGCGTCATGGTGGTGGGATTCGACAGGATCGAGATCGGAATAGCGTCCGGGTCAATCTTGCTCGTCCACTGCTCGAGGACCGAGAACGTGTCATCTTCGGAACGTGGATGCGTGATCATCGAGATGCACATGCGGTGGAACGGGCTGTTCTCGGGGTCCTGCGCCACGATGTCGACGATTTCGGCCATCGGCACGGCCGGCCAGTCCACGCGTATGAAGTTGCGGTCCGCGTAATCGCGATCGGCCTCCCGATGCCGCGCCAGCCCGCAGTAGGCGCAGTTCGCCCGGCAGCCTTCGGGATAGGTCAGCAGCAGGTTGAGGCAGCGCGTGCACTCGCAGCGGTGCATGCGACCGCCCATGATGCCGAGCGTGATGGCCGCGGCATTCGACATCTGCACGTACTCCGGCGAGCGCATGTGCGGCGCCAGGTAGTTGTTGTTGGGCAAGTATACGCCTTGCGGCGGAATGTCGTTGGCCTTGACGTTCTTGCCGTTGCGGCGATCGACAGGCGTTTTCTCGGGAAAACGCGGCTCCATGGCGGTGGGCGCTTTGGGTTCGATACAGCTCATCTGTCGGTATCCTCGTATCAGGCCGCGCAGGAACGCGCCAGGTTCGTCTTCAGTTCGCTGCCCAGCTTGATCGAGCAACAGGAGTGGGCCTGCTCGAACGGTCGACCGATCGAGTGAGCAACAGAAACCGCGCCTTCCGCCGGGAATGCGATGCCGTCGAGCCCCGCCATAGTCGCGTAGGCGTCGGTAACTCGCTTGTGCATGCCGGGCGGGCGCGCGCAGCCCAGCAGCACCTGCTGCTCGGGCAGGCGCTGGCGCGCCTCGTAGAAAATCTCGCCGACGTCGCGGGTCGCCGGGGTTTCAAACGTACCCGGTTTGGCATAGAACGGCATGATGACGACGAGCACGAGCGCCGTCACCGGGTAGCGGCTTACGATGTCGAGCGCATTGGCCTCGCCGAGGATGCGTCCGTAATGCAGGCCGACGACAATATGGGGCGTGACCTCCATCGACGTCGCACACAGTGCAGCCAGCGTCTCTTCGAAGTCTTCGACGGGCCGTTGCAGCTTGTAGACCTCTTCGATCGTCTCGTTGGCGCCGATCACATCCATCATCACGGTATCAACGCCAGCGGATTCCATGGCCCGGGCCTGGTCTTCCTGCATCAACGCGCTGTGGACCGCGATGCGCATATCGGGGAAGTCCGACTTTAAACGTTCTACAACAGGAAGATAGCGCATGTAGTTGATTTCATTGCGCTTGTTAGAGCCGCCGGAGAGCAGGAAACCGTTGAGCCCCTGCGTCTCGATGAGCTCGCGTACCCTCGTATCGAGCATGTCCGGATTGGTCGCCGGAATCATCGGTTCGAGGATCTTCTTCTGGCAGTGATCGCAGTTCAGACCGCAGGCGGCGGCCGTGATGGAGAATGCCGGGAAACTGTTCTTGCCACAGCCTTTCAGCTCGGTGGTTTCGTATTCCTTGAACGTCGGCGTGGAGAACCGGATCGGCCGCGGTTCGCGACCCTGGGCCGCGCTCTCGAACCTCGCGACCAGCGCCTCGTCGAACTCGGCGTCCTCGAGGTCTTCGATATCGGCCAGGTAGTCAATCCATGCCATTGCGTCAGTCCTTCACCAGCTGAGCAGCCAACGATTCTATCTCGGGGCGAACCGGGCCGTCATACGGGGTATCCACCAGCGTCGTCAGCCACCGCGGATCGACATCTTCGTCGTCGACCAGGTCACATTCCATCCGGGTCAGCATCTCGACAGCCCCGGCAGGCAGCTTCTCGGGCATGGCCTGCCCGGCCAGGCGGCCCCACAGGCCGGCCCAGTAGCGACAGACCGTCCACGGATTGTAGCCACCGCCGCCGAGAACGACCGCAGGCACGTCGAATTCGAGCAGTCGATCCACCGTATCCCACAGGGCGACATTGCTGAGCGCCATGGAAGACAGCGGGTCGCCGGCCAGGCTGTCAGCGCCGCAGCACAGCACCAGCGCATCCGGGGCGAAATGCTCGGCAATCGGCAGCACGGCATGGTCCACCAGGTAGCGCAACTCCGCATCGCTAAAACGCTGCGGCACCGGGAAATTCCGGGCGCTGCCACCACGACGGTCGTCCGCGGCCCCGCTGTAGGGCCAGCGGTCCTGCTCGTGAATCGACAGCGTCATCACCCGCGCCTCGTCGGCAAAAGCCTCCTCGACGCCGTCCCCGTGGTGCGCGTCGAGATCGACGTACAGCACGCGCCCACACGCGCTGTCCAGGAACGTGCGAATGGCGAACACCGGGTCGTTGAAGTAGCAGAAGCCACTGGCGCGATCGCGCCGGCCGTGGTGCGTGCCACCCGAGGGGTGAAATGCCACATGCCCCTGTAACGCCAGCTCAGCCGCAAGAATAGAACCGGCAACGGTGGTCGCCGCACGTTCGAACAGGCCGTCGAACAGCGGGTTTTCGAGCGTCCCGATGCGATAGCGCTCGCGCACCTCGGGAGCGACTTTGCCAGTGGAATCTGCGTATTGCAGAGCCTCGACATAGTCGGAATCATGGAATTCGGTGAGTTGCGCGATCGTCGCAGGCTGTGGTGTGCGGAAATCGTCTTCATGCAGCCAGCCCAGGATTCGCACCAGGTCGAGAACCGCGGAGTGGCGGACGATCTTGAGCGGATGATTGGCGCCGAAAGCCGCTCGCCGGAACACCTCGCTGCCAACGTACAGCGGGGTACGGTGAGGAGTGGTTTCCGGCTGTAATTTGTGCATAGACGCGCGACCGGCAATTAAGTGGACCAGGCTAAGTCCCGGCGCACGAGAATATTCTATTCCACTAATAAAGACAATTCTGATATTCTAATATGCCCTCAGGGGCTGGAAACCCGACGAACAAGAGGTGAAATCTATGTCCAGCGAAGCTCAAGTCGTTCAAGACGCCGTGGCACCGGTAGCGATGCCCGAAGAGAAGAGCATGTCCATCATCGTCACCAAGGGTAGCCTCGACTGGGCTTACCCGCCATTTATCCTGGCGACGACAGCTGCCGCGATGGGCCTCCCGGTGACGATGTTCTTTACGTTCTACGGCCTGCCGTTGCTGCTCAAGAAGCTCGACCTGCAGGTTACCGCTGCCGGCAACCCTGCGATGAAGATGCCCATGATGGGTATGCACATGGGCCTGCCCAACCTGCTGACGGCCGTCCCCGGCGTCGATGCCGCCTGCTCGGTCATGATGAAAAACCTGATCAAGAAGAAAGGCGTTGCCTCGATCGAAGACCTGCGTGACATGGCCGTCGAGGCCGAGGTCACGATGATCGGCTGCCAGATGACCATGGACCTGTTCGAGTACGACAAGGAAGACATGATCGACGGCATCGAAATCGGCGGCGCCGCAACGTACATCGACGTCGCGTCGAACGCGCACATCAACCTGTTTATCTAACCGGAGCTAGCGAAAAATGGCTGACCATACTCTTGACGCCAAAGGGCTGAATTGCCCATTACCCATTCTCAAGGCGCGTAAGGCCCTGAAAGAAGTTCCGGCCGGCGGGATACTGGAGATTCTCGCAACCGACCCCGGGTCCGTGGCCGACTTCGAGGCGTTCTGCCGCCAGACCGGTAACGAACTCGTCGAGCACTCGGTCGATGACGACGTTTACCGCTTCCTGATCAAGCACAACGCCGCCTGATCGCTCTCACCTCCGGAGGCTAGGTCATGGCCGTACTACCGGGGCTGACCCTCGCACTCGCGCTCGCCATCGCGGGCCACTACCTGTCTGTCTTTATCGGCGTGAACCTGATGGGGCTCCCGAAGAGCCCTATCAGCGCCATCATGATGGCGATCGTGCTGGGTATCCTGGTCCGCAACCTGTTCACGCTGCCGCCCACCGTTGATCCGGGCATCCGGTTCGGCCTGGTGCGGATCCTGCGGCTCGGCATCGTATTGCTGGGCATTCGGCTGAGCCTCGGCCAAGTCGGGGCCATCGGTCTGCAGAGCCTGCCGATTATCATCGGCGCCGTCGTTGCGGCGCTCCTGGTCGTCACCTATATCAGCAAGAAGCTGGGCCTCACCGAGCGTCTCGGTACCCTGATAGCGGTGGGCACGAGCATCTGTGGCGCCACGGCCATCGTCGCGACCGCGCCTGCGATCGGCGCGAAGGATGACGAAGTGGCCTACTCGGTTGCGTGCATCACGCTGTTCGGTGTGATCGCAATGCTCGTTTACCCCTTTGCCGCGCATTACATGTTCGGTGGCGATCCGTTTGCTGCGGGGCTGTTTCTCGGCACCTCGGTTCACGAAACAGCCCAGGTGGCGGGCTCCGGTCTGGTCTACCAGCAATACTACGGCGACCCGCAGGCGCTCGATGTCGCCACGGTAACCAAGCTCGTGCGCAACCTTGGCATGCTCGCCGTCATCCCCGTCATGAGCATCATTTATCACCGCAAATCGACCGAGGCCGGTGAAGCGCCCAAGTGGTGGACGATGATCCCGCTGTTCATCGTCGGTTTTGCAATGATGAGTCTGCTGCGCACGATTGGTGACATGGGCGACATGGCATTCGGCGTCCTGCCGGCCGAGACCTGGAGCACCATCGTTTCGTATACGAAGACGACAGCGGAATTTTGCCTCGGCATCGCGATGGCGGCTGTCGGCCTCGGCACCAGCGTGAAAGGTCTGATCCACATCGGCCTGAAACCGCTGGGCGTCGGGCTGTTCTCGGCGTTACTCGTCGGCGTCGTCAGTTTCACCCTGATCAGCGTGCTGTACTAACGGAGCAAGACAGTGTCGGACAAGCAACGCGGTATTCATGAACTCTACGCGCGTGACCCGGAGGCTGCCGACGAGATCGTCTGGGGACGCAATACCGACCCGGTGACACGCCGTGGCTTCCTGACCAAAGGCGGACTCGTGGCAATGTCGGCAGCAGTGGGCGCCTCGATCCCGTTCGCGCACCTGATGCCGGGCGGGCTTATTCCTGCGGCGCTGGCGCAGTCGGGGCAACCCTTCAAGCTGGAGGGCAAGGAAGACCTGATCATCCTCAACGACCGGCCTGTCAATGCCGAGACGCCGGCGCACCTGCTCGACGATGAAGTCACGCCGGGCAAATACCTGTTCGTGCGCAACAACGGCAGGCCGCCGGTCACGACCGGTATCGACCCGGACGCCTGGAAGCTCGAGATTGGCGGCGAGTCGGCGGCCAGCCCGATGACACTCTCGGTGGCCGAGCTCAAGGAAAAGTTCGAGCACTATACCTACCAGTTACAACTTGAATGTGGCGGTAACGGCCGCAGCGAATTCGTGCCGCCGGCTTCGGGCAACCAATGGTCGGTGGGCGCTGTCGGCTGCCCCGAGTGGACCGGCGTGCGTCTCAGGGACGTGCTCGAGCACGTCGGCATCAAGGACGATGCAGTCTATGTCGCCTACTACGGCGCGGACGCGCACGCGAGTGGTGACCCTGACAAGGTGCCAATATCCCGCGGCGTGCCGATGCGCAAGGCGCTCGAAGACGAGGCGCTGATCGCCTGGTCAATGAACGGCGAGGACATCCCGCACATGAACGGCCACCCGCTGCGTCTCGTAATCGGCGGCTGGCCCGGTTCAGTGGCCGGCAAGTGGCTCAGAAAGATCGTGGTTCGCAATGTCGTGCACGACGGGCCGAAAATGACCGGCACGTCGTATCGCGTGCCCTGCAAACCCGTTGCCCCGGGCAGTGTCGTGCCCGACGATGAGATGTGCATCATCGAGTCGATGCCCGTGAAATCCCTGGTCACGTTCCCGAAATCCGGCATCGAGCATGCGCTCGGCGAGAAGCTGGCCCTGCGAGGCCATGCCTGGGCCGGCGACAATGCCGTCACGTCCATGCACGTGTCGATCGACTTCGGCGCCACGTGGCTGCCGGCCAATCTCAAGGCACCGCGCAACCGTCATGCGTGGCAGCGCTGGACCGCCGACGTCGAGTTCCCGCAGGTCGGCTATTACGAGGTGTGGGCGAAAGCTACCGACGACGTCGGCCGCTCGCAGCCGATGGTGCTGCCCGGTTGGAACCCGAAGGGCTATCTCAACAACGCCTGCCACCGAATCGCCGTCCAGGTCGTTTGATGATGAAGGCGCGCCTCGCCCTGCTCTTTTTGCTGGCAACGCCGGTAATGGGTATCGCCGATGAGATTCCGCTCGACCCGTTTTCCGGGCTGAAGATGACAGGCGACTGGCAGATCGTGCTCGGCAACTGCATCGCGTGCCATTCGCCGAAGCTGATCACGCAACAACGTGGAACCCGGGAACAGTGGCTGCAAATGATCCGCTGGATGCAGAAAAAGCAAAATCTCTGGCAATTTACGCCGGAGATCGAGGACAGGATTCTAACGTACCTCGCGGAGCACTATCCGCCGCGCGACGATCAACGACGCGCCGCGATCCCGAGGGACCTGATGCCGCCCAACCCCTATGCGCCACCGACACAGGAACCTGAAGATGCTGGTTAATCCTTCGGAACTGGTTGCCAAAGCGAAAGCAACCATCAAGGAATGCTCGGTCACCGACGTACACGACTGCCTCGGGGCGGACACGCTGTTTATCGATATTCGCGAACCGCTCGAATTCCAGCGCGGTCATATCCCTGGCGCCGTGCTCCTCCCGCGCGGCATGCTCGAATTCGATCTGCACAATGTCGTCGCGCGCAACCGCAGAAACATGAACCGGCCGCCCGAAGAGCAACCTATCGTGCTCTACTGCGGCACGGGCGGTCGCTCTGCCCTCGCCGCGCTAACGGCGGAGGCGTTGGGGTACAAAGACGTCAAGTCGATGAACGGCGGCATCGTCGCCTGGGCCGAAGCCCGGCATCCGATCGACTTCCCCGATTAATCCGGGCTCGCCCCCGTTGAGCAGGCCGTTAATCATCTTCGATCTCGGCGGCGTGCTGGCCGACCTTGGCACCCCCCCGGTGGATATGGGCCTCGCAATCGGCGCGGAGGAATTCTGGGACCTGTGGCTCAGTTCGACGAGTGTTCGTTCTTTCGAAAACGGGCACATCGAGGAGAGTGAGTTTCTGCAGCGCTTCTCCGTTGAACTCGGTCTCGAGGAGTCACCCGAGCAGTTCCGCCGACGATTCCTGAAGTGGCGTCTCGTCATATATCCCGGCGTTGCCCGGACTATTTCGGCGCTGCGCAGCGACTACGACACGGCGCTGCTATCCAATACCAACCCGATTCACTGGAACATGGTGTGCAGTCAGGACGGCTTCGAACGGCTTTTCGACCATGTTTTCCTTTCATTCGACATCGGCGAGTCGAAACCCGAGCGCGCCGTGTTCGAACACGTGCTCGACCGCGTCGATCAGCCTCCGGCCGGGATCCGGTTCCTCGACGACTCGGATGCCAACGTGGCGGCGGCGCGGGAACTGGGCATCAGTGCAATGCAGGCGTACGGGCCTGAAGGCATCAGTCTAGTACTCCCCGACTAGCGTTCCTCGGGTCACCGAAAGATGAGGCAGGTGGCAGAACCTTTTGCGAGCACCTGGCCCTTGTCATCGTAGATCACGCCGTCGGACTGGCCGATTTGCTTGCCGACGCGAACGACCTTGCCCTCGGCACGGACGTGGCCGGTCTTGACGGTGATAGAGCGCACGAAGTCGATCTTCACCTCGATGATCGTGAAGCCAACGCCTGCAGGCAACATCGAGTGCACTGCCGACCCCATGCACGAATCCAGCAGCGCCGCGGGCCAGGCGCCGTGAATGGTGCCGTTGGGGTTGCAAAAGTCAGGCCCCGTGGAGCCTTCGATAACGGCAAGGCCCTCTCCGACTTCCGTCAAGCGAAAGTCGAGAGTGTGGGCCATGCTCGGATGGTCAATGCGCCCGTCGGAAATTGCGGTCAGCACATCGAGACCGCTCATTTTGCTGATTTCGTCGGGCGACACCTGGACCTGGCTTACTCGGAAACGACTTCGACTTTCTTGACGATCTTGACGGTATGTTCGCCATCGTGGTCGCCATCAATCTCGATGACATCGTGAACCACGTGCACGTCGACGTCCTTGTCGTGCTCCGCGTGAATCTCGACCATTTTCTCGGCGTCGCCATTGAGCAGCGGCACCTTGATGGACTTACCCTCAACATCGAAACGAAAACCGTCGGCCTCTCGAGTGATCAGAATCGTGCGGCCCTGTTCATCGACGAACGCCTGGTTTTCGCCCTGCTGCATGTCTTGCGGATTAAAGCCGAGTTCCGCGCCGTCGAGCACGACGTGCATTCCGTCGCCGTGGCCGTCGTCGGTCTTGACTTCGATCTTGACGCGCGCCTCGTCCTGCGCCACGGCGGCGCCGAATAGTCCAACGGTGATGAGGCTGATAACTGCTTTCGCTACATTCATGCGTCTCTCTCCCGGTTGTAATCAATCCCGTTTAGATTGATGCGCAACCGCGGCGAATAGTCGCATTGTAGCTGAATCAGTCAGTAGCGTCGGTTCTCGCGAGATACTCGTCGACGCTGTCGCCGGAGACTTCCAGCTCAGTGATATGCCAGCTATGCGCAGCCACTCGCAAAGGTGCGCGCACACGCTCGTAAAACTCGGTCGGCCACACGAATCCGTCGATCTCTTCGTACTTGCTGAAGGCGACGTCGACGTGCGCGCCACGCGTCGACGCCAGACCTTCGATCGTGAAGTGCGCCAGGCCGAGATACCCGGTCTGCTCATTGATCCAAAGCACAGCCTCGTCGCGCTCCGAGAACCCGAAGCCCGGCTCCAGCACCGCATGGATGCGCTGGTAAGACTCGCCGTCGCGCGTCGCGGGTTCCAACAATGTCAGCTCGGCGTTGCGCTGGCGAATGAACGACGGTCCCGTCAGGAACATCGTGTAGGCGTCGGCGACGAGAGCGGACGCCGCGCGTGTCGTCTCGTCATCCGACTCGACATCGTCATACATCACGGAAACGTCGGCGGCGGTGCGGGCGACCAGCTTGGTGCCGTCCGGGCCGTTGTGAACCTGCACGATACCGGCCGTTGCCAGGTCGAGCATTTCCTCGGACTGCTGGCGATAGCCGGCATCGACGAGAACGGGTTGCAACACCTTGACGACATTGCGCCACTCACCGTCGTAGCTGACCCTGACAGAGCCCGCCTGGTCGAACAAGTAGCCGCCGTGTGCCTCGATGGACCGGTCGAGAACCTCGGCCGCCGAAGCGTGGTCACGGCTGCCGGTCGGTTCCGGGAACTGGGCGGCACAGCCGGCCAGCAAGACCAGCCACGTAACGACGGATATTCGGAGCAACATCGGTTCTTCCACTTAATTCGGGAAGTGGAAAATACCGCAACGCCGCCACTCTGCGGTGGCGCTGTTACAAACGCTTACTTTTAACTATTTTCTGTCGGCCCAGTCTTTCAGGCTGCGACCCTTGGCGACCAGTTTCTCGAGCAATGGTGCGGGCGTCCAGTTTTCGTCACCAAAGCGCTCGCGAAACTCCTCGATGCGCGCCAGCACCTTGTCGAGGCCCACCGATTCAACATAGTGCATGGGTCCGCCGCGCCAGGCCGGGAAGCCGTAGCCGTAGAGGTAGACAATATCGATATCGCCGGGGCGCTGCGCTATGCCCTCCTCCAGGATGTGGAAGCCCTCGTTTGCCAGCGCGAAGATCAATCGGTCCACAATTTCCTGCGCCTCGATTTCGCGCCGCTCGATCCCCAATGCAGCGGCTTCGCGCTCAATGACTGCCTGCACCTCGGGATCGGGCGACGGTCGGCGCGTCTCGGGGTCGTAGGTGTAAAAGCCTTTGCCGCTCTTCTGTCCGAGCCTTCCCATTTCGACGAGCACATCGGGCACCCGATACGCCGCCGGGTCGCCGCGCTCGTCTTCGGGAAGCGCCTGGCGCGCCTTGTAACCGACGTCGAGTCCGGCTAGATCGCCGACGCTGATCGGCCCCATCGCCATGCCCCAATCGAACAGTGCCTTGTCGACGCTTTCAGGCGAGCCGCCCTCGACGAGACACAGCTGCGCCTCGCGGAAATAGCCCTGCAGCATGCGATTGCCGATGAAGCCGTAACAAACGCCCGATACGACCGCTACCTTGCGGATCTTCTTCGACAGCTTCATGACCGTCGCGAGCACATCGTCGGCGGTCTCGTCGCCGCGCACGACCTCGAGCAGCTTCATGATGTGCGCCGGGCTGAAAAAGTGCATGCCGAGTACGTCCTGTGGCCGGCTGGTTGCCGCGGCAATAGCGTCGACGTCCTGGTACGACGTGTTCGTGGCGAGGATGGCGCCGGGCTTACAGGCCGCATCCAGCTTCGCAAAGATCTCCTTCTTAAGCTCTGGATCTTCGAATACGGCCTCGATGACGAGATCGACGTCGGCAAGCGCCGCGTAGTCGGTGGCGCCCGTGATGCGGCCACGGCAGTCGGCCGCTTTGTCTTCGCTGAGCTTGCCGCGCTTGACGCTGC
This sequence comes from Woeseiaceae bacterium, assembly GCA_030066075.1. GTDB lineage: Bacteria > Pseudomonadota > Gammaproteobacteria > Steroidobacterales > Woeseiaceae > UBA1847. The sequence goes on along the minus strand of JASJCH010000033.1, from coordinate 190 downwards.
CGGCGTAGTTTCTGTCGATGATGGCCAGGCCGCGCTCGAGCGCCTCGTCATTGATCTCGATCAGCGTCACGGCAATGCCGGCGTTGGCGAAGCTCATCGCGATACCGCCGCCCATGGTGCCGCCACCAATCACCCCCATGGACTTGATGTCGCGCAGCGGCGTGTCCTTGTCGATGCCCACGACCTTTGC
>JASJCH010000032.1 GCA_030066075.1 Woeseiaceae bacterium | reverse complement strand
CCCATGCGCGAACTGATGGCGGTTGAATTCATGGCCGCAAGCATACCGGTTTGCAAGCGGCGGAATCGCCAAATCCGAACGCACCAGTCAGTGACCGGCCATGACGTCAGTATGAGGCATTGCCGAGCGCCCCGACAAATGTGCGCCTTTCTCCGTCCTGCAGGATTTCCAGGTACCCACAGTCGTGGCAAACGGTCCCGCCGCGAGCGCAGCCGTCTTGAGCCTTGATGACAGTGACCTCGTCCACGATGTTGTTTTCGCCAAACCGAATCACCAGGCTCTGCTGCTCGGTATCGCCACCAAACGTACCGCCGCCGACATTGTCTTGCGCGAGCATGAACCAGAGCCACTCGGTCTCCCTGCGTTGTGCACAATAAGCCCACCAGCGGCCATCGGAGAACCGGTACAGGGGCGTGCCAAGGGTTTGCTCGATCTCGTTTCCGGTCGTCGCGCCTGGCTCTATGAAACCAATGACCTCCGAACGAAAAGGGCTTTTCTCTGGCAGCCGTTTAGGAAGAATGCATCCGCTTACGGCAAGTCCAGCTGTCACGCAGATAATCACTATCAGGCGAGCGCCCATATTTCTCATCCCGTGATCTTTGACAGGCCTGGCTATTCTTTTCTGAAGACAAACTTGTCGAGTGGCCGCCCCTCTCCGCCAGTCTCGTAAACCAGCGTCTCTCCATCGACAACGGCCCGGTCTGTGCCAAAGTCATCTTCAATGCTTATCTCAGTACCCGAAACCGTGTAAGTCCCGGGGAAGATCACCGAATGCGCCTCTCCGGCGATTTCCTGGTCCGCCGCACTGGGGCAACTGACCTTTTCTGTAAGAAATGCGGCTGATCGTCCCTCGGAGTCGAGCAGCAGAGCGCCTTTGAGAATAATCTGCTCACAGCGCTCGCCACCTGGCCGTTCGACCCACAGCTTTGCGGGGAGCGCCTCTCCGTTCACTTCGACGAGCGAATAAGCGCCGGCGACAGATGCATCGTCCGCGTGCGAGATACTCCAGGCCGCTATCAGCGCCAGCAGGACGGCCGTGTTGGTGCCAAAGCGCCCGTGTACCAATCTGCTCATATCACTGTCCTTTCTCCTGTCACATTGTCTACCGTAACAATATGACGCCACTGCAGCAGCTTAAGCTGCTGCAGCGAGGCGATAAAGAGCAGGTCAGAAAACGACCTCACATTTCACGGGATCCGGTGATAGCCGATTGCAGTCCGAAATGCGCTTGGGCCGCTCCAGGGCCAGATACGCGATCAGATCATCGACCATCGCGCATAGCTCTTCCTTCGCGCCCTGGTCGACGATCCAGTCATTCCATGGGTTCCGCGCTACTCCATCTGCCTTTGAGCGTATATCGCGCCGCAACATGTCTGCGGCGTCACGATTTGCGCCCGCATTCAAAAGACGGACCACTTCCAGAAGCGCATGTGAAAGGACGCTCTTTCGATGATCTGGATGGTTTCCAAACGCAAGCTCCGGCAGATCCACAATGGCGTTGTTCATTGCTGCTACCGCTTCTTGGGGCGTAACGACGTAGACGGTCACGGTATCCGTTCCTGCATCACCGTCGTCGTCCACTATTGTCAGCGTCGCGGTGTAGATTCCTGGCGCGGCATACGCGTGTTCGGAGGTCGTGCTACCTGTCGAATCCGGGGATGCATTCTCTTCAGCCAGTGATTCGGCCACAACCGCGCCATCGCCGAAGTCCCAGGCGGCCTCGTGCGTATCCAGCCATCCGGGGTCCCAGAAACCACCATTGAACGTCAGCGTGTGAACCACCGGAAGGATGAAGTGTGCGTTTGGCCGATCGACGGTATCAATGCTTGTGATCGGGGCCGCATTGGTCACTGTTACCTGTGCCGTGTCTGTTGAAATTCCACTATCGTCATCGATGACTTCCACAGTTACCGTGTACACACCATTATCAGCATAGATATGGCTGAGCTCGAAGGTCTTACCCGTCAGGGTTAATGGCTGATCAATCGATCCGTCTCCGTAGTCAACCGCTGCCGACCATTCAGTCGAATCCGAATCAGTGAAAGAACCTGAGCTGCTGAAAACGCCCCCTTCATTCACAACACCGTCACTGCCGGCATCAACTACCGGCGGTACGTTGACGGCTTCCACGAGGACCAGCGCCGTGCCTGTTCCAAGAGCACTATGCTCATCTGTCACCGTCACAGTCACAGAGTACAGCCCATTTTTGACGTAGTTGTGGCTGAGAGTGAACGTCTTACCCGTGAGCGAGAGTGGCTGGACGCCTGATCCGTCGCCGTAATCTACGGTCGCTGTCCATGCGCTGGACCCAGGATCTGCAAAGGATCCGGAGCTGCTAAAAGTATCTCCTTCGTCGATGGTGCCGCCAGGTCCCGCATCGACCAGCGGTGTTTTATTCGCCTCCGCCAGCGTGACTTTAACCACGTTGGAGTAGTCATCGTAGTGATCGCCACCTGATGGAACACGTTCAATTCGATACCAGTAGGTACTGCCGGGCGCGCCGGTTGTATCCGAATAAGAAGTGCTCGAAAACACCTTATTAGTGTCGTTCAGTACGGTGCGTTGATCCTGGGAGGGCACGGCTTGATCGTACCGCACAACATCGTATTCAAGAGGCGGTGTAAGAGCCGCATGTGACGCAGGTTCGCACTTCGAGTTGGTGCGACGTGTGCACGTCGAGTGGTCGCGAGGCTTCCACGTCAGCGTAACGTCAGTGCCTGATACTGTTGCCCTCAGGTCAGACACATGAAATTTCCAGTCGTTGAGTCTGCCGTCGTCGTGCGTTGCGCCCATCCCAAGGTCTTGAAGCGTGTAATAGTCACCCAGCGCTCCATTGCCCCTGAGGGGCCAATACGTGAAAAAGTCTTTGTTGTACTGACCGTCTTCGATAGCAATCATGTAGTGCATCATGTCAGCCATCATCCGGTTGAAGCGCCCTGCCGGACGGTAGCCCGATTTGGCCGGGTTCAACAGGTATAGCCGCATCAAATCGTATAGCGCATCATGAACCAGCGAAGACCGGATGTTCGCATCGTCATCGATGCAAGAGCCGGAACCGAGCTTCTTGCATGGGAATGAGGCGCTATCCCACCGGTAACCTTTCTTGATTCTCAGCAACCCCCCGGCGTAGAGCTCGATAAAATCCCAGCTCTTCCTGGGCAGTGAGGTTGCCTGGGAGAACATCTTGGCTTTTCTCCACCTGTCCCCATACGGCAGCTTTCCCCTGTCAATGAAGTAGCCTGGAAGATAGACGCGGTAGTCCGTCTGCAACTCGAGAAACTCTATCCGCCCGTCGGACAGGTACTTTATTGTGTAGTGAATGTCTTTTTTCGGGTCCGCGGGTACCCAGTTGCCCGGAAACTGATGATGGAATTGAACCGGCTTGGTCCGGGCCCAATTCGTGCTGCTGTTGTCTTTATAGACTTTTAGATACCACCAACCGTAACCGTAAGGAAAGTCTACCCAGGTATATTGCGCGGCCGATGGAGGCACGGTTCTGTGTCCAGCGCTCGTGTACAGAACGACTTTCGTGACGTTAACTGTCTTTTCGTAATGCCACTTAAACGTTACATCTTTGCCTTCAACTACAGTCGGACTTTTCGGTTCGTCAATCGAGACGTGCCAGTTTGCAGCAGAAACTTCGCCGCTAAACGAAACCAGGAATAGAACAAATGCACTGAAGACCAGGGACCGCAAATAGAGACTGTTCACTTTCCCGCCTCCTCAAGAAATCGCTAATCGAATCTCGTTCGGCAGCCCGGCGATCTTGGGGTCCTAGGAGGCGTCGCGGGAGGCGTCTGGTAGGAAGCGAGGACCCGTGGCTTTGCGTCTCTAGCTTTGACTAGGTTTGCCTTTTCGCAACACTAATTTTGCACCTTCAGACGATGCCGTCAATTCTGGGATGTACTTAAGCTGGAGTCGGTCTAAGCGCCGCAGGCGTCGCCGCAACGCCGGGTTCAACCGTAGATCTGACCCGGTAGCCAGGTGACAAGCGCAGGAAAGGCGCCGACCACCGGCGGATGCGGACTCGATTGAATCGCGCGCTCTTCTGAATGCTTTCGGTCAGAAGCAGACACTCTACCGCCGTACGATCCTCTCAGTTGGTTAGCAGCTCTGCAGGATCATAAAACCGGCCTTTGCTAATGACACCGCTGATCTGGCGGGTATTGGCGATGTCGGACAGGGGATCCGCGTCCAGCAGGACCAGGTCGGCCCGCTTACCCGGGTCGATCGTGCCGATGTCGTTTTCAATGCCGAAGAATTCCGCCGGCCTTACCGTTGCCGCGCGCAGCGCCTCGAGCGGCGATAGCCCGGCGGCGACCAGCTGCTCGAGTTCCGTGTGCAGGCTGTAACCCGGGATCGCCATGTAGATTGGCGTGTCGGTCCCGGCACCAATCGGTACCCCGCGCTGGTGCATTCGTCCGGTCAGAAAGCGAGTCCACTCGCCGAACGCGGTCTCCGATGGGACGGGGTCGGACACGACCCTGGCCGCCGACGCCGCCCAGGCGCGGCGGACGTCTTCGGGGATACGGGCCAATGCCTCGTTCCAGTGCGGCTTGTCGAACGGCGGCGCCAGGTTGAGCGCCGTCAGGCGCAGGGTGGGAACCTGAATGGTCGAAGCAAGGCTATCGATGACCTGGTCGCAGCGCGCCTCGTCATAGGCGGCAATTGCCGGCATTCGCTGCAACTCGTGCAGCGACGAACGCAGGTCGGCGCCGGATAAATTCTCGGGATTCCTGAGCAGCTCGAGCCGGGTCTCGAGCAGCTCGGCGGCGTTCGATGCGCAGTCCATCTCGATGTTGCGCAGGTGTTCGATCGAGTCGACCGGAGGTCCGGCGGTTCCGGCGCGCATCGACAGTGGGACGTGCGAGTCGATCGGCAGGTCGAGCGCCTGCGCCGTCTCGACCATAGCGTCGAAAACGGCCGGGGTGACCATCTCGTAGATCTTAATGAAATCGACGCCCTGCTCCTTGAGCCTCTTGATAGTGGCGCGGGCCTCATCCGGGGTCGCGTTCGGCACGCCAATCTCCTTGCGGGATACACCGTCGTAAACCACAAAGGAGCCGTCGAGCAGCGGGCCAGCGAACCACACCCTCGGTGCGACCGCGCCCGGCGCGCGCATTTTTTCGACGATTGGCAGCATCCTGTGCATCAGCCCACCGGTGTCGCGCACGCTCGTGACGCCGTAAGCGAGGAACAGTGCCGGCATGTCGTCGGTGAGGCGTCGGTCGTAGCTCAGGTGGACGTGGAAGTCCCAGAGACCGGGGATCAGGTACTTGCCGCTGCCGTCAATCGTTTCCGCCACATCAGCAGGTACCTGGCCAGGGCCGACCGAGACAATCTCGTCGCCGTTGTAGACGACCGTCTGATTGGTACGGACTCCATTGACGGCGTCGATCACCGTCACGTTGGTAATGGCAGTGATGACCGGCTGCGACGCCGACTGGCAGGCGGCAAGCAGGCACACCACCAGGACCGACGCAACCGCTGTGAGGTACTTGTTCATTGTTTTGGGAATCCTTTTAAAAGCGGGCCCGGAGTAACGGGTCTAACCGTAAATCTGCGCCGGCAGCCAGGTAACAAGCCCCGGGAAGATCGCGAGCAGTAACAAGGCGAACAACTGAATGGCTACGAATGGAATGACGCCGCGGTAGATCTGTGGTGTCGTCACCTCGGGCGGCGCGACACCGCGCAGGTAGAACAACGCGAACCCGAACGGCGGCGTCAGGAACGATGTCTGCAGGTTGATGGCGATCATGATGCCGAGCCACACAGGGTCGAGGCCCATTGCCAGCAATACCGGGCCGACGATCGGTACGACGACAAACGTGATCTCGATGAAATCGAGGACGAAGCCGAGCAGGAACATGACCAGCATTACGACGATCACGGCGCCCACCACGCCGCCGGGCAGCCCTTCGAGTATTGCGTGTACCGCTTCATCGCCGCCGTAACCGCGGAAGACCAGCGAGAAGACCGACGCGCCGATCAGGATCAGGAACACCATGCTGCTGATCCGCAGGGTGCTCTGCATGACCTCCTGCAAACGCGATAGCGTCAGTTCGCGTCGGCCTATGGCAAGCACCAGCGCGCCCATCGCGCCGACACCGGCGGCCTCCGTCGGTGTCGCGACGCCGGCGAGGATCGAGCCGAGCACGGCGAAGATCAGTATCAGCGGCGGCAGCAGCGCTCGCAGGACCCGGCCGAAGCCGACGCGCTCATCCGGGCCGGGCTGGTGGGCCGGCATCGTGCCAGGACGGAAGATTGCGACGACAACGATATAGATCACGTAGAGCAGCACGAGCATCAGCCCGGGAATCAGCGCCCCGGCGAACAGGTCGCCGACGGAGACGGTCTTGGGCGAGAAGATGCCCATGTCGAGTTGCGCCTGCTGGTAGGCCGATGTCATGACGTCGCCGAGCATGACGAGGATGATCGATGGCGGAATGATCTGGCCCAGCGTGCCCGACGCGCAGATCGTGCCTGTCGACACCTCCGCGGAATAGCCCCGGCGCAGCATTGTCGGCAGAGAGAGCAGACCCATCGTTACGACGGTGGCGCCCACGATGCCCGTGCTGGCCGCCAGCAGCATGCCGACGAGCGTTACTGAAATACCGAGACCGCCGCGCAGCGTGCCGAACAGCCCGCTCAGGGTCTCGAGCAATTCTTCGGCGATGCGTGCACGTTCCAGCGTAACGCCCATGAATACGAACAGCGGCACGGCGACGAGCGTCTCGTTGCTCATGATGCCGAAAACGCGGTTCGGCAAACCGGTGAGCAAGGCTTCGTTGAACTCGCCGGCGACCACGCCAACGGCCGCGAATATCAGGGCTACGCCTCCCAGCGTAAAGGCGACGGGAAAGCCGGCCAGGAGCACGACGATAACGGTCACGAACAAAAGCAGCGCGATCCATTCCATCGCTAGCCCCTCCTCAGCGTCGCGAGCGAGCGCAGCAGCAGGGACGTGCCCTGTAACGCGAGCAGCACGGGCATGATCACGACAACCGACTTGAGCAGCGGGATCATCGGGTATGGCAGGCCGCCGGGTTCCCTCGAGGACTCGTTGATCGACCACGAGACCGCGGCGAAGTCCAAGGCCATCCACGCGAGATAAACACATAGCGGCAGCAGGAACAGCAACACGCCGAGGAAGTCGATTAACGCGCGCCGCCGCGGACTCATGTTGCGGTAAAAGATGTCGACCCGCACGTGCTCCTCGTGCAGGAGAGTGTAGGCGGCGCCGACCATGAAGACGGCCGCGTGCATCCACGTGACCGACTCCTGCATCCAGATCTGCCCGGCATCGAAGACGTAGCGCATCACGACAATGATGGTCGTCATCAACACCATCGCGAGCGTCAGCCAGGCGGTGAGGCGGCCCGTGACGTGGCTGATGCGGTCAAGAAAACTCTGCGGGGTGCCCGGGGCGTCGCTCACACCGGGTCTCAGCGGCGCCAGAACATCGGCGTGATCAGTACGAGCAGCGTAAAGATTTCCAGCCGGCCGAGCAGCATGCCGGCCACGGCGATCCACTTGGCCGTATCGCTCAGCGTCATGAAGCCGGAGGCAACCTCACCGAGACCGGGACCGAGATTGTTCAGCGTGGCGGCGACCGCGGAGAAAGCCGTGACCTGGTCGAGACCGGTAGCCATCATCGACAGCATCAACACGACGAACACCACCATGTAGACCGAGAAAAAGCCCCACACCGCGTCGACGACCCGGAACTGTACGGCCTTGTTCCCGAGCTTGACCGGAATCTCGGCGCTCGGGTGCACGAGGCGCGCGATTTCGCGCACGCCCTGCTTGTAGATAAGCAGGCAGCGAATCACCTTGATGCCGCCGGCCGTCGACCCGGCCGATCCGCCGATAAAGCTCGCGAAGATCAGCGCCACGGGCAGAAACACGGGCCACGACGCATAGTCAGCGGTCGTAAACCCGGTCGTGGTCGCGATCGACACGGCCTGGAAAACGCCGTTAATGAGCGTGTCGCCCGGGTCGCTGTAGCTCTGGTGATAGAACAAGCCTGCGACGACGAGTAGCGACAGCATCATGAGAATCTTCGCGTAGGCCCGAAACTCCGGGTCCTGCAAGTAGTGCTTGATCGAGACGTAGCGCCACGCAAAGAAATGCAGCGAGAAATTGATGCCCGCCACAAACATGAACACGATCGCAACGATGTCGATGGCGGCGCTGTCGAAATAGCCGATGCTCGCGTCGTGGGTCGAGAAGCCGCCGATGGCCACGGTGGAGAACGCGTGGCACAGCGCGTCGAACCAACCCATGCCGGCGATCATGTAGCTGACTGCGCACGCAATCGTGAATGCGAGATAGACGTACCACAGCGCCTTGGCCGTTTCGGTGATACGTGGTGTGAGCTTGGTGTCTTTCACCGGCCCGGGCGTCTCGGCCCGGTACAGCTGCATGCCACCGACGCCGAGCATTGGCAGCACGGCCACGGCCAACACGATAATGCCCATGCCGCCGAGCCACTGGAGCTGCTGCCGATAGTAGAGGATCGACTTGGGCAGGTCGTCGAGGCCGGTCAGGATTGTCGCGCCGGTTGTCGTCAGCCCCGACATCGACTCGAATACCGCATCGGTCCAGCTGAGCGATAACGACTCGGCCAGGAACAGGGGCGCCGCGCCGGCGGTGCCCAGCACCGTCCAGAAGGCCGCCACGATCAGGAAGCCGTCGCGCAGGCGCAGGTCCTTGCGAACCCGGTGCACGGGCAGCCAGAACAGCACCCCGGCGATCAGCGTGATGGCGAATCCTTCGACAAAGGGCAGCCACGCCGGCTCGTTGAACAACATGGCGATAAGAACCGGCGGCAGCATCGTCAGGCTGAACATCATCAGTAGCAGCCCGAGGATTTTCTGTACGACCGTCCAGTTCATGGCGAGCGCTGCTGGCTAGACGAAAGAGACGCCTACCTGGAACAGGTTCTCCAGGTTCTCGATCTTGCGCCGGTCGGTCAGGAACAGGATGACATGGTCGTCGGTTTCAATGACCGTGTCGTGGTGCGCGATGATGACCTGGCCGTCGCGCACCAGCGCCACGATCGCAGCACCCTTGGGCAGCTCGATGTCTTCGATCGAGCGGCCGACGACTTTCGATTCTTCTTCCCTGCCGTGGGCAATGGCTTCCATCGCCTCGGCCGCGCCGCGGCGCAGAGAATGCACCTTCACGACGTCGCCACGGCGCACGTGAGAGAGCAGCGAGCCGATCGTGACTTGCTGCGGCGATATTGCAATGTCGATGCTGCCGGCTTCGACGAGGTCGACGTACGAGGCACGGTTGATTAGCGCCATGACCTTGTGGGCGCCGAGGCGCTTCGCAAGCATCGAGCTCAGGATATTGGCTTCCTCGGAGTTGGTCAGCGCGCAGAAAACGTCGACGTTGTCGATGTTCTCTTCGAGCAGCAGCTCCTCGTCCGCAGCGTCGCCGACCAGCACGATGGCCTTGTTGAGCTGTTCCGAGATATAGCGTGCGCGCTTCTGGTCGCGCTCGATAATCTTGACCTGGTTGGTCTGCTCGAGCGCCATTGCCAGGCGCAGGCCAATGTTGCCGCCGCCGGCGATGACGACGCGCCGTACCGGATCCTCGAGGCGCCGCATCTCGCTCATGAATACTCGAATGTCCTTGCGGTCGGCGATGAAAAAGACTTCGTCGCCTTCCTGGATGACCGTATCTCCCTCGGGCAGCATGGCCTTGCCCTGCCGGTAAATGGCTGCGATACGGCCTTCGGTATTCGGGATGTGTTCCTTGAGCGTCGCGATGCGCTGGCCGACCAGCAGGCCGTCACGATCGGCCTTGGCGCCGACGAGGCGGACGCGGCCGTCTGCGAAGTCCAGCACCTGCGATGCACCCGGGTAAAGGATGAGTTGTTCGATGTACTCGCAGACGAGCTGTTCCGGGCTGATGCGCACGTCCACCGGGATCGCGTCCTGCGTGAACAGGGACTTTGCCGTCATGTACTCGGCGGCGCGGATGCGGGCGATCTTGGTCGGCGTGTGGAACAGCGTGTACGCGACCTGGCAGGCGACCATGTTGGTCTCGTCCGTGTCGGTGAGCGCAACGACGATATCGGCGTCGTTGGCGCCGGCCCGCTCGAGCACGTCGGGGTGCGCGGCGTGTCCAACCACCGTGCGAATGTCGAGCCGGTCCTGCAGTTCGCGCAGGATGTCCGAACGCATGTCGACGACGGTGACTTCGTTGGCCTCTTCGCGAGACAGGTGATACGCGGCTGATGAGCCTACCTGGCCTGCACCGAGAATCAGAATCTTCATTGTTCTTGTCAGCTGTCCGAGCCGCGAACTACGCCGCTACCGGACGCAAGTTTACATCAGATCGAGATTTGCATAGCTCAGAACCAGCCATTTTGTGCCGGCGGTCTCAAAATTGACCTCGACCCTCGCGTGGGCGCCCTGGCCCTCGCAGTTCAGGATCACGCCGTCGCCGAACTTGCCGTGGCGGACGCGCTGGCCCAGCCGGACACCGAGCTCGTTGCCCGGGGCCGAGGCAGCCCTGCCGGCCGAGCTGCGCCGCGGCGTGTGCATTGGCCGGGAGACCTGCACGCGCGGACGAACTTCCTCGATGTGCTCGTCAGGGATCTCGGCAATAAAGCGCGACGGCTGCGAGAAATTGTCCATGCCGTGCAGCCGTCGCTGCTCGGCGTAGGTGACGTACAGTGTCTGCATGGCGCGCGTGATGCCCACGTAGCAGAGGCGGCGCTCTTCCTCGAGCCCGTTCGGATCGGCAATCGAGCGCTGGTGCGGGAACAGCCCGTCCTCCATGCCGGCAAGAAACACGAGCGGGAACTCGAGGCCCTTGGCCGAGTGCATGGTCATGAGCTGCACACAGTCCTCCCACGCGTCCGCTTGCCCCTCGCCCGCCTCGAGCGCCGCGTGCGACAGGAACTCGTCCAGCGGTGACATCTCGCTGGCCGGGTCGGGCTCGAAACTGCGCGCGGCGCTGACGAGCTCGAGCAGGTTTTCCACGCGCGTCTCGCCTTTTTCACCTTTGTCCTTCTTGAAGAAATCGATCAGACCGCTGGCGTGGATGACGTGATCGACCTGCTCCTGCAGGTCCAGTCCTGCAACGTCCTGCGCCATGCGTTCGATTAACTGCATGAACGCGTGCACGGCGTTCGCCGCGCGGCCCGCGAGTTCGTCGCTGGCCACCGCGCCCGCGGCGCGCCACAGCGTGCAGCTATTGGCGCGGGCGTAAGAGCGCATGATGTCGATTGTCCGGGCGCCGATGCCGCGCGTCGGCTTGTTGACGATCCGCTCGAACGACGAATCGTCGTCGCGATGCGAGATCAGTCGCAGGTATGCCAGCGCATCCTTGATCTCGGCGCGTTCGAAGAATCGCAGGCCGCCATAAACGCGGTACGGGATGCCGGCGTTGATCAGGCCCTCTTCGAGCACGCGCGACTGGGCATTGGAGCGGTACAAGACGGCTGAGTCGGCGCGCAGGTTTCCCTGGTCGATCCAGTCACGCAGCCGCGCGATGATGAAGTCGGCCTCGTCGCGTTCGTTGTAAGCGGCGTACACCTTGATCGACTCGCCGTCGCTGCCCTCCGTCCAGAGGTTCTTGCCCATGCGCGCGTTGTTGTTGGCGATAACGGCATTCGCCGCGTTCAGGATCGTCGCCGTCGAGCGGTAGTTCTGCTCGAGCTTGACGACCCGGGCCGACGGGAAGTCTTTCTGGAACCGGTAAATGTGCTCGACCCGGGCGCCGCGCCAGCGGTAGATCGACTGGTCGTCGTCGCCGACCACAAACGGGATACCCGTGTCGCCTGCGAGCAGCCGCAGCCACGCGTACTGGATCGAGTTGGTGTCCTGAAACTCGTCGACGAGCAGATGCGTGAACCGCCGCCGGTAATGCTCGAGCAGCTCGGCGTTATCGCGCCACAGCTCGTGCGCGCGCAGCAGCAGCTCGGCAAAGTCGACCAGGCCGCCCCGCTGGCAGACCTCTTCGTAGGCCTGGTAGAGCGCAATCATCTGGCGCCGGTTGGGGTCGCCGTCATCGTCGAGGTGCTGCGGCCGCAGGCCTTCGTCCTTTTGCCCATTGATGAAGTACTGGATCTCGCGCGGCACCCAGCGGCTGTCATCGATCTCGAGGTTCTTCAGCAGCCGCTTGATGAGGCGTAACTGGTCGTCGGAGTCGATGATCTGGAAATTCTGCGGCAGGTTCGCTTCGCGCCAGTGGCGGCGCAGCAGCCTGTGAGCAAGGCCGTGAAACGTGCCGATCCAGAGGTGGGCAACCGGCATGTCGAGCAGCGACTCGATGCGGCCGCGCATCTCGGCCGCGGCCTTGTTGGTGAACGTTACGGCCAGCAGGCTCTGCGGCGACAGCCCTTCGACGTCGATCAGCCAGGCGGCGCGGTGCACGAGCACCCGCGTCTTGCCGCTGCCCGCGCCAGCGATGACGAGCGTCGGCTCGGCGGGCGCCGTGACGGCCTCACGCTGCGCGTCGTTGAGATTTTCGAGGATGGGCGTGACGTCCACGAGGTGCTGCAATGTCGCTCAAGGGAAGCGCGGCATCTTAGCACGCGGCCGTCAGGTTAGGTCGGCTTCTAGAGCTCCCAGACGACGCTCAGGGAGTAGCGCGTGCGGTCGTACTCGATGCGGGTGTCGGTAGAGGCCGTCTCGCGGTAGTCGATCTCGGCGAGCAGGCTGAAACGGCGACTCAGCCGGAAGGTGCCCAGGAGTTCTGCGTCAATCGTCTCGAGGGTCTTGGGTCCCGCGAGCGGCTCGTGGAACGCGAAGGCGTTCGGGTAATCGTAATCGCGATACGAGGTGTCGAGTTCCAGGTCGAAGCGCTCGCCCACCGTCCAGTGAAACTCGAAGCTGTAACTATGGCGTGTGAAGTCGTTGTAACCCACGTACCGGTCTTCACGATCCATGTGCTCGTAACCGAAGCCGAACCATGTGTTGTCGGTGATGCGCTGGCGCGCGAGCACGCCGAATTCGAGGTAGTCGTAGCGTAACGCCGGATTCGTGATCAGCTGATTGCCGTTGAGGTCGAACGACGGCCGGTTGCTGTAGCGCCGGCTCGATTTCTCGACCGTGAATCGAGCCAGCGAGTTCGACAGGAACCGGTACTGTACGTTGCCGCCCAGCAGGAAGTACTCGTGGTCGTACTCGGGCACGAGCTCGGTGTCATCGTAGTCCCAGAGTTCGCCCTTGAAGCGCAGGCCGAAAGACCACTTGCCGAACGCCTGTACCGTCTTCAGCTGCGGGCCGTAGCGGACGTAATCCATGCGGTCGGCAATTTCCTCGCCGTTCGAGGTCCTGACGTTACCGGTATCCGGGTCGACGTACTGCTCGTCGTGCTGGGCGATCGTGAAAGCGCTGTAAACGCGGCTGCGCCGGCCTCCATCGCGTCGATCGAACTCGCTGCCGAAGCGCAGCTCGTGCGTCTGCTCGTCGGCGTTGCTCTCGAGGTCGCCGTCGTAGATGCGGCCCGATGCCCGGTAACTGCCGAAAAAGTTCTCCCACTTCAGGCTGTTGATCTTGTACTTGGCCCGGAAGTCGAACGGGATGAACGTGCCGGAGTAAATCTCGGGCGTTACCACCGGTTGCGCCGGGTCCGCGAAGTCGATGTACGGCTCGGCGGGCGCGCGGAAGATGTTGTCGTCCGACCCGGCGCCGACGCGTGCGCTGAGTTCGAAGTTGGCGATGGGTTTTTCGATCTCGAGGCGCTTCTCCCGGAACTCGACAACCGGGTCTTCCAGCCGCTGGGTCGCCTCCACGCGCGCCATCGCAACAATGGCGTACTCGCGGATCTTCTCGTTCTCCTGCTGGTCGCTGGCGCGGCGGAACCAATCCAGCGCCTCGTCGTCATTGCCGGCGGCCCAGGCGTTGAGGCCGAGATTGTAGTGGGCAATGACGCGCAGGTCCGACGATTCGGCCGCCCTGAGCAACGACTCGCGGGCGCGTATGTGCTGCTGCGCCCTGTAGTGGGCAACGCCAGTATTGAAGTGCAGCAGCGGCGTGTCCAAACCGGCTTCGGAAGCCTGGCGATACCGCAACAGGGCCGCCCAGTACAGGTCGTCGCGGAACAGCCGGTTGCCGTCCTCGAACGAGCCATAGGCCCCGCTCTGGGCGTCCGCCGCCTGCGGCAGGCACGCCAGAACGAGCAGCAGCGCCAGTGCGCTGCGGTTTCGCCCGCATTCAATCGTTTCACGCCTCACGAGAATCGCCCAAGCTCCTGGTGGTTCGCGTTATGTAGACAGCCAGATTACCGGCTTTGCGCCCCCCAAAACTATGACGTGGCGCATAAAAATCCCCCCAGAAGGGGGGATTTGTGCATCTGACCGGGATATTGGCCTTACATGGAGTCTTCGTCGACCTCGTCGCCGTCTTCGTCCTCGTCCATGTCATCCATATCGTCGTCGTAGTCCTCGTCGTACTCGTCGTCGTCGATATCTTCGCCTTCGTCGTCCTCGAAGTCGTCTTCCTCGTCGAGATCTTCCTCGTCCTCGAAGTCGTCGTCGCTTTCGAAGTCGTCCTCGTGCTCCTCGAAATCGTCCTCTTCTTCTTCGAACTCGTCGTCCTCGTCCTCGACGTCGTCCTCGTCACGCATGTCTTCTTCGGACTCGTCACGCTCCTCCTCATCATCGGAGTCACGGTCATCGTCCTCGAAGTCATCTTCCGCGTCGTCGAACTCGTCGTCATCCGGGCCTTCCATCATGGCGATTTCGTCGTCGATGCTTGCGATGTCGTCAAAGATGTCCATGGTGACATCGAGATCGTCCATGTCATCGGCGCGAGCCGTTGCCGGAACGAACGCGAAACACGTCAGCACCAGGGTCGCAATAAAGATACTTAGCTGTTTCATCTTCCTTCTCCGTCCTTGTTACCAGCGTCCGATGCCGGTGTTCCTATCCAACTTCCACGCGCAAACGGAATGTCCGGTCACGCTCTTCATGTTCGAGGTGCGCCAGCAGCTCACCGCCCGTCGGGGTTACGGCCACAAGCGTCAGCGGCAGCAGGTTCCTGCCCTCGCTCAGGCTCGTTTCCCAGGTAATCTCCCGCTGCCCGGGAAAGCCGTCGAGTTCGATGCCATCCGGCAGCGTCACGGTCAGCGTTGCAGAGTCGAGTGTGGTTGCCGAGGCAAACACGAGATTGACGGTTCGCGGCTCCGCCAGCGCGATCGTGACGCCAGGTATCGCCGCGCCCGCCTCGGGTAGCTGCGGCTCATTGAGCAACAGGCCGCCGATCATCCAGGCGGCGACGGTCGCCGCGACGGCGGCGCCGAAGCCGGTCAGCATCCAGCGATTGCGCTGGCGCTTCGAGCCTTCATGCGTGGCGCGCACGAGCGCGCGCTCGTAAAAGTCCGCGTCGGCGGCGGGTGCCGGGTAGTCCCGTAATAGCTCGAGGACCTGCTGTTCCTGCTTGTTGGCGTCTGAGTTCTGCATATTTCCGTCCTGCCTGCTCCCTTACACGCTGAGGCTCAGGAAATGGTTCCATCGGCGACGAGGATTTCACGTAATCGGGCCCGAGCCCGGTGCAGCCGGGACTTCACGGTACCGACCGGTATGCCTGTAAGTTCTTCAATTTCGGCGAGTTTATAGCCCTCGGTGTCGTGCAGCAGCACCACGATCCGGTGGTCGTCGCTAAGCTGTGCCAGGGCCGCATCGAGGTGCCTGATCTGCTCCAGGCGCTCGCTGTCGGCCACCGGGCTGTCGCTCCCCGCCAGGCCCTGCAGGCCCTCGCCCGCGAGCTGCCCTTCTTCCACGAGGTGCACCCGGCGCCGGGCGAAACGCCGGCGTTCGTCGATAAACAGGTTGTACATGACCCGACTCAGCCATGAGCCTGGCTCCTCGATCTCGACGAGGTCATCGAGTTTCTGGTACGCCCGGATCAGCAGTTCCTGGAACAGGTCCTCGGCCTCGGCCTTGCTGCCCGCAAGCCGCCATGCGAGCCGGTGCAGCCGATCGAGGTGCGGCCGCACGAGTCGCTCGAAGGCAATGCTGTCGTTAGGCGCCCCCATAATGCCGCCGAGTGTACCGGCGGCCCCTGTACCTGCAAGGATCGGGTTGGCACTTCCTGATATTCTGCCTGCATGAACCTGATGGGCGAACTGCGCCGGCGCCGCGTGTTTGGCACGGTGGCGCTGTACATTGTCGCGGCCTGGGTGGCGATCCAGGTTGCGTCGCTGGCATTCCCGGCCCTCGATATAGCCGATCGCGCTATCCGCTATGTCTGGCTTGCCGCGATACTCGGGTTTCCTGTCGCCGTCCTGTTCGCATGGCGATTCCAGATTACGAGCGAGGGTATCGTGAAGACGCCGCCCGCGTCGGCCGGCGAGCAAGCGGCCAACGAGCCGCTCGCGCCGAGGGACTATCTGCTGCTGGCCGGCCTCGCACTGATGGTCGTGGTCATCTTCGTGCGGGCGATGCAGGACATTCGGACGATCGACGACATCGCCGGTTTCAGTGCGTTCGGCCGGGAGATCCACCCCAACTCCATCGCCGTCTTGCCGCTCGACAACCTGACCGGCGACGCCGGGCAGGCGTTCCTTGTCGACGGTATTCACGAATCGATGACGTCGACGCTGTCGGGCCTCAGCGGTTTCCGCGTAAAATCGCGCACGTCCACGGCGAGCTACCGTGACAGCGAGCTCAAGCTTACCGAGATTGCCCATGAGCTCGGCGTCGCCACTGTGGTTACCGGCTCGGTGCTGCGCGATGGCGAGACGGTTCGGGTCAACGTCCAGCTCATTGACGCCGCAACCGACGAGCACATCTGGACCGACAGCTACGAGCGCGACCTGCGTGACCTGCTGGCGCTGCAGTCCGAGGTTGCGCGGTCGATCGCGCGCGAGGTCAGCATCGAGCTCACGCCCGCGGAACAACGCCGCCTGCGGCAGACGCGCCAGGTCGATCCCGAGGTCTATGAGACTTACCTGAAGGGCATGTTCTTCGTGAAGCAGCTCAACCCGGAGTCGATCATGCAGGGCATGCAATACCTGCAGGAAACCATAGCCATCGATCCCGGCGAGCCGCTTGCCTACGCCGGGCTCGCGCTGGGCTTCAACACCATCGGCCATGGCGTCAGCGCGCACGACGCTTTTCCGAAGGCCATCGCTGCGGCGGAAAAGGCGCTGGAGCTGGACGAGCTGTCCGGCGAGGCCTGGGCCGCGCTGGCCGAGGCCCAGCTCTACTACGAATGGGACTGGCAGAAGGCCGAACGGACGTTCCAGCGCGCGATGCAATTGAGCCCAAGCCTGGACCACACGTATGCGCACTACGCGTACCTGCTCCTGCTGCTCGGTCGCGAGGAGGAGGCGATCGAGATCAGCGAGAAGGCCCGAGACCTGAGCCCGGTCGATCCGCTCTGGGCCGGGTTCACGGCGTGGATCTACCTGCTCAACGAAGACCGCTGGGAAGACGCGGTAGTGACGGCGGAGGAGTGCCTGATGTTTGCGAGCACGCTCGATCTTTGCCGCTATACGCTGGGCCAGGTCTACTCGGCGCGCGGTGATTTCGATGCGGCCATTGAGATTCACGAGCAGATCCCGGTCGAAGATCCGTTCCGGAACTGGGCGCTCGGAATCAGCTACGGCCTCGCAGGCCGTCACGACCAGGCGCAATCAGTGATCGACGCGATGGCAATCAACGCCACGCCGCGCGACCAGCTTCACATTGCGTTTGCCTATGCGGCGATGGACGACATAGAGAACGCGCTTGCCTGGATGAACGTGGCTTACGAAAGCCGGGCCGACTGGCTGCCCTGGATCGTGTACGAGCATGCGTACGGCGGCGCCCTGAAGGAGATACGCGAACACCCTGGATTCCGGGCGATCGTGCAGCAGCTCGATATCCCTGCCGCGCAGGACTGACCGAGGCTACAGGCTCAGCTGAAACAGGAAGTAATGGTCGATGAGCAGGGCCGCGAACAGGATGCCCAGGTAGGTAATCGAGTACTTGAAGGTCCGCATCGGCAGCTCGAGGTCGCCCGGCACGAGGCACATGCGAATCGCATGCCGCAGGAATACGGCGCCGAGCGCGGCCGCAGCGGCCAGGTAAATCAGGCCGCTCATCCCGGTCAGGTAGGGCAGGACCGTGATAACGACGAGCAGGATTGTATAGAGCAGGATGTTGAGCCGCGTGTACTCCTCGCCATGCGTCACGGGCAGCATCGGTATACCCACCTTCTCGTAGTCTTCCTTGCGGGCAATCGCCAGCGCCCAGAAATGCGGCGGCGTCCAGACGAAAACGATCAGGAACAGCAGCAGCGCGCTGCTCGTGACCTCGTTGGTCATCGCGGTCCAGCCGAGCACCGGAGGCGCGGCGCCCGCGGCCCCGCCGATGACGATGTTCTGCGGCGTGGCGCGCTTCAGAAACACGGTGTAGATGACCGCGTAGCCGATCAGGGACAGGAAAGTCAGCACCGCGGTGAGCGGGTTGACGAGGAACCACAGGATGATCATCGATATGACGCAGAGCACCGACGCAAACGTCAGCGCCGACCTCTCCGTGAGTTTGCCCTGCGGCAGGGGCCGACCCATGGTGCGCATCATCAGGATATCGGTACGGTGATCGAGGACATGATTGAATACGGCCGCTGACGACGATGCGAGGCCGATACCGAGCGTGCCGAACAGCAGCGCCGCCGGATCCGGCCAACCGGGCACCGCCAGGAACATGCCGACAATCGCCGTAAATACGATCAGCATGACGACGCGGGGCTTTGTCAGCTCGTAGTAGTCGCGCCAATCGGTATAGATTTCTACTTTCGTGTTCACGGTGCTCATTAGCCGATGCGTGACAACCGCAGCAGGTGCTTGATGTCGTCGACCATTTCGGCCGGGTCCAGGCCAGGGTGGAAATACATGACCAGGTTGCCGTGCGGGTCGATCAGGAAATAACCGCCTGCCGGGACATCAGCGGGCCTCTTTTTGCTCAGCAGCCCGGCAAGGCCGCTGTCCTCAATCGTAATCAGTCCGGGGTGTTCCTCAGCGAGAAACAGGGTATCCGGCGGGGTTTCGCCATGCAAGAAAACCCGCTGCACGCGCTCCATTTCCTTGCCCAGCATCAGGCGAACCTGGCGGTAGGTATACAGCGCCTCGCGGCAGGGCTCGTTGCAGCCAGCGATATTCATATGTAAGAGGACCCACGTTTGGTCGTAATGTTCAGCGACAGCCGAGCCGGGTAGCTCGTCGTCGAGGCCGACGAACGGATCCAGCAGCACGCCGTGATTGCTGCGACCGGCGGGCTGCATCGCGCCGTCGCCATAGTAGAGCCAGGCGGCGACGAGCAGCGGGCCGAAAAACACTGCGGCCATGAGCAACAACTGCAGTCGCCCCGACTTTCGTGGCGTTTCGTTCATGACTCAAATCCTCGTTTGCGATAGTTCCAGAGCAGCAGGCCGGCGAGAACGGCGCCCATCGCGAACCACTGCAGTGCATAAGCGTAATGACGCCCCGGCCCCATTTCCCGTGGCGCCCATTCGCGGACAAAACCGTGGTCGTCCTCCGGGTCCATGAGCAGCACAAACGGCTGCACAGGCTCATCGAGCGCAATGGCGACGTCCTCGGACGTCGGGTAAACGGCCTGTTTCGGCCAGCCGGGAGATGGCGTTATGGGGTCGCCCATCCTGTACCCCGCGCGCGGCAGAGAACCGGCACGACCGCGCACCGTAACCGCTGCGGCTGTGACAGAAATGCGGTTCGGTTGTTCTTCGGGGACCGACCGGGCGATCCAGCCTCGGTTGATGAGCAACAGCGGCGCTTCGTCGTCCAGCCGCAGCGGCGTGACGACGTAGTATCCCACCTGTCCGTTCACGACGATGTTCTCGAGCAGGATCTGCCGGTCTCCGACGAACTGGCCGGTCGCCTTGAGCTTCTGGAAGCTGCTCACTTCGACGCCGTCCGACCAGGACGAGTATCCCGCCTGCGCATCGAACGCCTCTTGCGCGGCGCGCTTTTCGAGGCCGCGGCTGATTTGCCACACGCCCAAGCCGGCGAACTGCACGACAAGGATTGCGCCAACTACGTAGGGAATCCAGGCGACAAACTGCGCTTTTGCGGACGCTGTCACGATATACTCTGAAGAATGAAAATCATCGTACTGGTTCTGCTTGCGGCAATCGTCATTGCCCTGTTTTCCGGCCTCTTCTTCCTGGCCAAGGACAAGGACCACCCGCCGTCACCCCGGCTGCTGACCGCCCTGAAAGTGCGTGTCACCCTGTCAATTCTGCTGGTCGTGTTACTTGCCGTCTCGTACAAGATGGGCTGGCTTACCGGTTTCGCATAGAGCCGACAGAGGCCGCGGCCCGGGAGGCCTTTACCTCCATGGCTCGCTGCGCTGCGCTTTACTTACGGTAAAGGCCTCCCGGGCCGCGGCCGGTGGCGGTTACATCCAATACACGAACACGTACAGGCCGACCCATACGGCGTCAACGAAGTGCCAGTACCAGGCGGTTGCCTCAAACGCGAAGTGATTGTCGGGCGAGAAGTGCCCCTTCACCACGCGTAGCCAGATGATCGTCAGCATTATCGCGCCGATCGTCACGTGCAAGCCGTGGAAGCCGGTGAGCATGAAGAACGTGGAGCCGTAGATGCCCGACGTCAGCCGCAGGTTCAGGTCCTGGTAGGCGTGGACGTATTCATAGGCCTGCAAGCCGACGAAAATAAAGCCGAGAATAAACGTCAGCGCAAGAAACGTTGACAGGATGCCGCGCTTGCCCTCGATCAGCGCGTGGTGCGCGATCGTCACGGTGACACTACTGGTCAGCAGGATGGCGGTGTTGATGAGGGGCAGGCCGAGCGGGCCCATCGTAATGAATTCGCCGCCGACATCACCCGGACCGTTAGTCGGCCAGGTCGCCTCGTAACCCGTCCAGAGGACCAGGTTGGTAAAGAAGTTGTTACTCTCGCCGCCGAGCCACGGTATCGACATGTTGCGGGCGTAGAACAAGGCGCCGAAGAACGCCGCAAAAAACATGACCTCCGAGAAGATGAACCAGAACATGCCCATCCGGAACGATTTGTCGACCTGCGCGTTGTAGAGGCCGCCCACACTCTCGTTGATGACGGTGCCGAACCAGCCGATCAGCATGAAGATCATGACGGCGAGGCCGGCCATCATCACCCAGAAGCCGATGTCGGCGCCGTTAAGCCAGGTGGAAACCCCCAGCATCAGGAACAACAGCCCGACTGAACCGACGATGGGCCAGTGGCTGCCATGAGGGACGTAATACTTATCGTGCGCGTGAGACATAGTTGTTCTCGGTCTTGAACAGTGTGTAGGACAGCGTAATCGTGTCCACGTACTCGGGTAAGTCAGGGTCTACGATGAACTGCAGCGGCAGCGACCGCGTTTCGTTCGCCGCGAACTCCTGGTTGGTGAAACAGAAGCACTCGATCTTCTGGAAGTGCGTATTGGCGGCAACCGGCGCGACGCTCGGCACGGCCTGCGCGACCAGCGTATCGCCGGCACGGTTGGTGGCCGAATAGGTGGCGAAGTACATCCGTCCGGGCTGGACCTCCATGCTGTCCACATCGGGGACAAAATCCCAGGGTGCCGACGAATTGACCGTCGCCACGAACTCGATGCGCACTGTGCGCGACTCGTCCGGCGCCTCCGTGGCCGCAACGGCCGACGAGTTCGTCCGTCCGCCGAAGCCCGTGATGTCGCAAAAGACTTCATAGAGCGGCGGCAGGACCAGGAACCCGAACGCAAACATGCCCGCTGCAAACAGCAACAGTCTTGCGGTCAGCGCGCGGTTGGAGATTTTTGGCTGGTGGTCGTTCATGGTTTACGCGCGCAGCACGCCCATCAGGATAAAGCCCACGTAGAACGCGAGCGCGACGCCGGCCATGATCAGCGCCGTGCGTCGGATGGCGCGGCGTTGTTCAGCGCTCCGGGTCACTCAAACGCCTCCTCTTGGATGCGCTTGACCGGCGGCGTGTCGAAGGTGTGATACGGGGCCGGCGACGGCACGGTCCACTCGAGACCCCGCGGCGCCTCCCAGACACGGTCGGTAGCCTTCTCGCCCTTCTTCGCGGTTAGCAGGATATAGACGAAGATCAGCTGCGACAGGCCGAAGCCGAGCGCGCCCACGCTTGCCATGAAGTTGAAGTCCGCGAACTGCGTCGAGTAATCCGGGATGCGCCTCGGCATGCCGGCGAGACCCAGGAAGTGCATCGGGAAGAATGTCAGGTTGACGAAAATGGTCGACATCCAGAAGTGCAGCTTGCCGGCGCCCTCGTTGTACATGTACCCGGTCCACTTGGGCAGCCAGTAATACGCGGCCGCCATCAGGGCGAAGATCGAGCCCGGCACCAGCACGTAGTGGAAATGCGCCACGACGAAGTACGAGTCGTGGTACTGGATGTCGGCGGGCGCGATTGCGAGCATCAGGCCCGAGAAGCCGCCGATCGTGAACAGGAACACGAAGCCGAGCGAGAACAGCATGGGCGTCTCGAAGGTCATCGCGCCCTTCCACATCGTGGCCACCCAGTTGAACACCTTTACGCCGGTCGGCACCGCGATCAGCATCGTGGCGAACATGAAGAACATCTGGCCCGATAGCGGCATGCCCACGGTAAACATGTGGTGCGCCCAGACGATGAACGACAGGAACGCGATCGACGCGGCCGCGTAGACCATCGAGTCGTGGCCGAACAGCGGCTTCCGCGAGAATGTCGGGATGATCTCCGACACGATCCCGAATGCCGGCAGGATCATGATGTAGACCTCGGGGTGGCCGAAGAACCAGAAGATGTGCTGGAACATGACCGGGTCACCACCGCCCGCAGCCAGGAAGAAGCTGGTGCCGAAGAACTGGTCGGTGAGCAGCATCGTCACTGCGCCCGCGAGTACCGGCATTACCGCGATCAGCAGGTAGGCCGTGATCAGCCAGGTCCAGACGAACATCGGCATTTTCAAAAGCCACATGTCCGGGGCGCGCATGTTGAGGATCGTAACGATGATGTTGATGGCGCCCATGATCGAGCTGAGGCCCATCAGGTGGACCGAGAAGATCAGGAACGGGAAAGCGTCACCGGTCTGCAGCACGAGCGGCGGGTACATGGTCCAGCCACTGGCCGGCGCGCCGCCCGGCATGAACAGCGTCGCCAGCAGCAGGCCGAAGGCCACCGGCAGGATCCAGAAGGACCAGTTGTTCATGCGCGGCAGCGCCATGTCGGGCGCGCCGATCATCATCGGGATCATCCAGTTGGCGAGGCCGACGAAGGC
>JASJCH010000097.1 GCA_030066075.1 Woeseiaceae bacterium | reverse complement strand
AGTCGCTGAGCGAGCAACAGGCACATGACTTCATGTGCGATCTCGCGGCTGGCGACATGCCCGAGGCGCTCGCTGGCGCCTTCCTCGCCGGCCTGCGGGCAAAGGGCGAAACGGCCGACGAGATTCGCGGCTTCGCTACGGCCATGCGTGAACTGGCCATCCATCCACAGATCCCCGGCGGCCAGCCGACGGTGGACACCGTCGGGACGGGCGGCGATGGCTCGGGCAGCCTCAACCTGTCGACCGGAACCGGGCTCCTGGCCGCGGCTTGCGGCGCTCGGGTCGTCAAGCACGGCAACCGTTCCATATCGAGCAAGTCGGGCAGCGCCGACATGCTCGAGAGTCTCGGTATGACGCTGCCGCTCGATGAGCAGGCAGCAGTTGCGTGTCTCGAAGCGACCAGGTTTACGTTCCTGTTCGCGCCTGCCTATCACCCGGCGATGAAGGCCGTCGTCCCTGTGCGTGGTGCGCTCGGTGTGCGCACGGTTTTCAATATGCTCGGCCCGCTGACCAACCCCGCGACGCCGCCGTACCAGCTGATCGGCGCGTGGAGTGTCGACGCCGCGCGGCTCATGGCCGATGCGCTTGCCGGCATGCCCATCGAGCGCGCATTCGTCGTGCATGGCGAGCCGGGCTGGGACGAAGCGACGCCGGCCGGCGAGTTCGTGTTGTTCGATGTGCGGCCCGGCGCTGTGACTGAATTGCGTCGCACGCCCGAGGACTACGGCCTGACGCGCTGTGCGCCGGAAGACCTGGCCGGCGGCGATGCCGAGCACAATGCACGGGAGCTGGTCCGCGTCTTCACGGGTGAGGATAAAGGACCACATCGCGACGCGCTGTTGCTCGGAACGTCACTCGTCCTCGAAGTGCAGGGCGCCGTTGCGAGCGCCACGGAGGGCGTGGCCGTGGCGGGCGCTGCCATCGACGATGGCTCCGCCGGCAGGTTTCTCGACGCGCTGCGGGACCACTTCGGGGCGGCATGAGCGATTTCCTGCACACGATGGCGCAAGCCAGCGCGGAACGTGCCGCCACAGCCGGACCGTTTACGGCGGCCCAGCTGGATAAGCCGGTCGTGCCGCTGGGGCTGGGCGCATTCGACGTGATCGCCGAAATCAAGGACCGCTCGCCGGCCGAGGGCGGGCTGACCGGTCAGGGCATGGACCGGGCGACCCGGGCGCGGCAGTATGCCGAGGGCGGTGCGGCCGCCATCTCGGTGCTTACGGAACCGAGTCGCTTCGACGGCAACCTGCACCACCTCGAAGAGGTTGTGGCCGCGGTTCCGGACACGCCGGTCATGCGCAAGGATTTCCTCGTCGATCATGTACAGGTGCTCGAAGCGCGCAGCGCGGGCGCCAGCGGCGTGCTGCTGATCGCGGCGATGCTGGATGATAAGCAGCTGCGCTCGATGCTTGACTGCGCTGCGGAACACGGCCTGTTCGTGTTGCTGGAATCGTTCGACGAGCAGGACCTTGCCCGTTCCGCCGGGCTGCTCGAGAACCCGGCCGATCGCGAACGCGCGGACGCCGGCCAGCTGCTGTTCGGCGTCAATACCCGCAACCTGCGTACCTTGCATGTTGATCCGGAGCGACTGGTGAAGCTGGCGCCGGCGCTGCCCGCCGGGCGCTGTGTGGCCGAAAGCGGCCTGCACAGCGAAGCCGACGCGGCGACGGTTGCCGGGCTCGGTTACCGCCTCGCGCTCGTCGGGACCGCGTTGATGCGCAGCGAGGATCCCGCCGAGCTCGTTGCCGGCATGCGAACCGCGGGCAGTGCGAGAGTGTCGGAATGAGCGTGTTCATCAAGATCTGCGGATTGCGCGATGCGACGACGGTCGATGCGGCAGTGGCGGCCGGCGCCAGCGCGATCGGCTTCGTGTTCGCGAGGTCACCGCGCCAGGTCGATGTCGATCAGGCGGTCGCGGCTGCGGCCGGTATACCCGCGACAGTGCACAAGGTGGCCGTGATGCGGCACCCGACGGCGGGCGAGTGGGAAGCCGTGCGCGACGGGTTCGCACCCGATGTACTACAGACCGACGCCGGGGACTTTGCGCGACTGGACGTGCCCGACGCAACCGTGCGGTGGCCGGTTGTTCGCGAAGGCGGTGATATCGCCGCGCGTGACCTCGAAGGAACATTCGTTTATGAAGGACCGTCCAGCGGCGCAGGTGAGACCGTCAACTGGGAACAGGCGGCCGCGCTGGCCGAGGGTCGCCGCATGATCCTCGCGGGCGGCCTCGATCCCGGGAACGTCGGGCGGGCAATCTCCATGGTGCGACCCTGGGGGGTCGACGTGTCGAGCGGCGTCGAATCGGCGCCCGGTCGAAAGGACGTCGGCAAGATCAAGGAATTTATCGGAGCGGCGCGCGCCGCGGAGTAGCAGTAATGAAATCGCAATTGGGTGCCGACGAAGCAAAGGCACTGTTGAAAGCCCAGGTTAACGGCGAACTGCCGGACGAACGCGGTCGCTTTGGCCCGTTCGGCGGACGCTACGTACCGGAAACGCTGGTGCCGGCGTTCGACAAGCTCGAGCAGGGCGTCAGGGAGTTTCTGCACGAGGAGGAGTTCCAAAAGGAGTTCCGGCGGGAGCTGCGCGAGTGGGTGGGGCGGCCGACGGCGCTCAGTTATGCCCCGCGGCTCAGCGAGCGCTGGGGAACCGAAGTGTGGCTCAAGCGCGAGGACCTGGCCCACACGGGCGCGCACAAGATCAATAACGCCATCGGCCAGGCGCTGCTGGCGAAACGGCTGGGCGCCAAGCGGGTCATCGCGGAAACCGGCGCCGGCCAGCACGGCGTCGCCTCGGCGGCTGCCTGCGCTCGGGTCGGGCTGCCGTGCAGCGTGTACATGGGCGCCGTGGACATCGAGAGACAAGCGCCGAACGTTGATCGCATGACGCGGCTCGGCGCCGAGGTGGTGGCCGTCGAATCGGGCGACAAGACCCTGCGGGCCGCGATCGACGAAGCCCTGCGCAAGTGGGTCAGCGATCCGGCCGGCATTTACTACCTGCTCGGCTCGGCGGTTGGCGCGCATCCGTATCCCTACCTGGTGCGCGAGCTGCAGTCGGTCATTGGCCAGGAGGCGCGGCAGCAGATGCTCGACCAGGCCGGCGGCTTGCCGGACGCGACCTTCGCTTGCGTCGGCGGCGGTTCCAACGCAATCGGCCTGTTCTACCCGCTGCTTGGCGACGACATGGAGCTGATCGGCGTCGAAGCGGGCGGCACGGGCAGCGGGCTTGGCCAGAATGCGGCGACGCTGGCCACGGGCACGCCGGGGGTGCTGCAGGGCTCCTACACGATGATCCTGCAGGACGATGATGGCCAGGTGCAGGAAACGCACTCGATCTCGGCCGGTCTCGACTATTCGGGCGTGGGACCGGAACATGCACTGTTGCAGGCGACGGGCCGGGTGACCTATCTTGCGGCGAGTGATGACGAGGCACTCGACGCACTGGAAGAGCTCTGCGAGACCGAAGGCATACTCACCGCGCTTGAAACCTCGCACGCATTTGCCGCAGCGCGCGAGTGGTCGAAGGACAACCCGGGCAAGCGCATCCTGATCGGCAACTCGGGACGCGGTGACAAGGACATGCCGACATTGACCAAGTACCCACCGAGGATTCGCCAGCATGCCAGCTCATGAACGACTGACCGCGGCAATCACTGCCGCCAACCAGGCCGGCCGGCCGGCGCTGGTGCCGTTTATCACGGCGGGCTACCCTGAACCCGGCGAGTTCATCAACACGCTGAAGTCGGTCGCGAGCGTCGGAGATGCCGTCGAGGTCGGCATTCCTTTCTCGGACCCGATGGCCGACGGCATGACGATCCAGCGCTCGAGCCATGCCGCCCTCAGCGAGGGCGTCAACCTGGAATGGATATTCTCGGAACTCGAGATGGCCGGCGTGCTCGGGACGCCGCTCGTGATGATGTCCTACCTCAACCCGCTGCTGGCGTACGGCTACGACCGCCTCGCGGAGCGCGCCCGGGCAACGGGAGTGTCGGCCTTCATCGTGCCCGACCTGCCCTATGAAGAATGCGCCGAACTGCGCGAAGCGCTCGAAGCCGAGGGGCTGGGGCTGATCCAGCTCGTCACGCCGGCAACCCCGAGAGAGCGCCTCGAAACGCTGTGCGACGCGTCGCGCGGCTTCGTCTACGCGGTCACGATCACGGGAATCACGGGCGGCGATACCGGTCTGCCGGACGACCTGGCGGACTACCTCGACGACGTTGCGGCCGTATCGAAACTGCCGGTTTGCGCGGGCTTCGGAATTCGCGCGGCTGATGATGTGGCCAACGTGGGCAGGCACGCCTCGGGCGCTATCGTCGGCTCTGCGCTGGTCGAAGTGCTCGAGGAAGGAGGCGACCCCAAGGCGTTCCTGCAATCATTGGGTGGCAAATGAAAAAACTGACGTCATCCGAAAGCCTGGTGACGATCAACCACTACAAGAACGTGCTCGAAAGCGAGGGCATTCCCTGCCAGATCCGTAACGAGTACCTGGGCGGCATCGCCGGTGAGATGCCATTGCAGGAAATCTGGCCCGAGCTCTGGATCATCAACGACATCGACTACGATCGCGCGAAACAGCTGATCGATGCCACTATCAGTGACGAGAGCCCGGCGGCTTCGTGGCGCTGCACGAAATGCGGTGAAGAAAACGAAGGCCAGTTCGCGGCCTGCTGGAATTGCGGAGCCGTCCAGTAGGAGTCTGCGCCGGCGGGCGCTGCACCAAGGTATACTTACGGCGCCGGACGGTCCGGTCAGGTCGCACACCCGGCGGCGGTATTGTAAACAGGGAAAGACGCTTTGACAGACAACAGCAACGGGCTGGTCGACCAGCTGAACCGGGCCCTTGGCCTCGAGATGCGGGCAATAGTGATGTACGCGCACTATGCTGCCTACGTGAAAGGTATCTACCGACTTCACCTCAAGCCCTTCTTCGAAACTGAGGCTACCGAGTCGCTTGACCACGCTGCCACCGTGCGCCACGCGATCAATCAACTCGGAGGCATCGCCGTAACCGACCGCGACGCGACGCCGATCGTCCATACGACCGACTACGAGAAGATGCTTCAAGAGGTCTTGCAGACGGAGACGGTAGCGGCGGAGACCTATCGGGGCATCCTCGACAACCTCGGCGACAACGAAGAGATGTACGACCTAATCGAACAGATCTACTTCGCCGAGGTCCGTAGCATGGAGGAGCTGCGACAGCTTATCTGAGGGTATGCCGGCGCGGCCGACAATAGGCGTAGAGATGGCCTCAAGCGCTTGCCAGGTGCTATGTTCGCGTCGCTATCTGGAATCCGGAAGAAGACAGATGAAAGTCGTTGTAGCCTCCCGAAACCCCGTGAAAGTTGGCGCCACAAGACAGGCGTTCAATACGCTGTTTCCGGACGCGACTCTGGATGTGACCTCGGTGGATGTCGATTCAGGTGCTGGTGACCAGCCTGACTCGGATGAAGCCACGCGCCGGGGCGCGAGAATGCGTGCGCTTAGATCCAGGGAAGCAAAGCCGGATGCAGACTTCTGGGTTGGCCTGGAAGGCGGCATTGAGATTATTGACGACCAGTTGATGGCATTCGCCTGGATGGCGGTGCAGGGCCGCGTTGGGGAGGTAAGCGAGGCACGCAGCACGACCTTGCCGTTACCGCCGGCAGTCAAGAAGCTGGTTGTCAGTGGCCTGGAGCTGGGTGAGGCCAATGATCGCGTGTTCTCGACAGTGAACAGTAAACAAGGCGGTGGTGCTTACGGACTGCTCACCGATGGTCTGTATACACGCGAGGGCATCTATGCCCAAACGCTGATCATGGCGCTTATTCCCTTCGTTAACACGCTTTACCCGCAGTCGGAAGCTCGAGAAGAGTGAGGTTCCTACGGCATTCCTCGCGCGAGCAGTCGCGTACCGGCAATCTCGCTACGCAAAATCGCCGAGACTTTCTCGGGCTGGATGGGCCGGCTGATCAGGTAGCCCTGCGCGAGGTCGCAGTTGCAGCTGCGCAGAAACTCGAGCTGTGCAAGCGTCTCGACGCCTTCGGCCGCGACCTCGATGTCGAGGCCCTGCGCCATGGCGATCGCCGCCCGTACAATGCGCTGGTGACTGTCGTTGTCATCGACATCGGCGATCAGCGACTGGTCGAGCACGAAGCTGTCGATGAAACCATTGTCGAGCGACTCGAACGACACGTCGCGGGTGCCGAAATGATCCAGTGAGATTCTCACCCCGAGGCGGCGCAGCGCGCGTAGTGTCTCCAGCTCGTTGCTGCGCTTGCGCACGATTTCTCCGTCGCCGATCTCCAGCTCGACACAGCCTGGGTCGACCGCCGTGTTCTCGAGCGACTGCGCAACCGCGTCGACGAGACGCTTGTGCATCAGTTGCTGCGGCGACAGGTTGATAGCCATCGACAGGTCCGGCAACTCGAACTGGCGCTGCCAGGCCGCCAGCTGGCGACAGGCAGTAGCGACCACCCACTCGCCGGCGGAGTGAATCAGGCCGCTGCTTTCCAGGATGGCCAGGAACCGATCGGGTGGCAGCAAACCGAAGCGCGGGTGCTGCCAGCGCAGCAGCGCTTCGAGCCCGATGAGGCGCCCGGAGCTGATATCAATGCGCGGCTGGTAGTGCAGCACAAACTCGTTGCGGACGAGTGCATGGCGCAGTCCGACTTCGAGTTCCTCGCGCTGTTCGAGCTTGGCGTTCAGCGCCTCGGAGTAGTACTGGAAGCGGCCGCCGCCGCGCTTCTTGGCTTCGTACATGGCGAGGTCCGCTGCCTTGATCAGGCGATCGGCCGCCTCGCCGGAGTCGGGGTAGATCGCAATACCAATGCTGGGCGTGGCGTAGACCTCGCTATTGCCGATCTCGTATT
Source organism: Woeseiaceae bacterium (assembly GCA_030066075.1). Lineage (GTDB taxonomy): Bacteria > Pseudomonadota > Gammaproteobacteria > Steroidobacterales > Woeseiaceae > UBA1847. The sequence continues at coordinate 522 of JASJCH010000097.1, read as the reverse complement.
TCTCGGAGAGCACGAGCAACAGCTTCTGCGCCGCGGCCGCGGCATTGCCCGAGTCGCCGAAATCCTCGAGGCAGACGACGAACTCGTCGCCGCCCCAGCGGCCCGGGAAGTCGCCGATACGCAGGTTCTTGCGCAGTCTGCCGGCAACCCGGCGCAACAGGGCGTCGCCGATATCGTGGCCCAGGGTGTCGTTGACGGACTTGAAGCGATCGAGGTCGATGAACAGGACGGCCAGCGGTGCGCCCTTGCGCTGGCTGCGGCCGATGGCCCGCGCCAGCTGCTCGGTAAAGAGGCCGCGGTTGGGCAGCGCCGTGAGCTCGTCGTACTGCGCGAGCTTCTGGAGCTCGCTGGTCTTCTTGGCGATATCGGTGATATCGCGGAACGTGACGACGCCGCCAATCAGTTCGCGATTACCGTCGTACAAACCCTGGCCATTGAGCGACAAGATCGTGTCCGGTTGTTCCGGCATGCGGTAGATCGCAACCTGGTTGGCGAACTTCTCGCCGTTACGGGCGCGCATCA
>JASJCH010000096.1 GCA_030066075.1 Woeseiaceae bacterium | reverse complement strand
AACACCCACGACACGATCCTGTGCTTCTCGAGCCGCGGCAAGGTCTACTGGCTGAAGGTCTACCAGGTGCCGCAAGCGAGTCGCGGTTCGCGGGGCAAGCCCATTGTGAACCTGTTGCCGCTGGAGGCGGGCGAACGCATCAACGCGGTGCTCCCGGTCCAGGATTACGCCGACGACAGCTTTGTCTTCATGGCGACCTCGGGCGGCACGGTCAAGAAGACGTCTCTGAGCCAGTTCTCGCGTCCGCGGTCGAACGGCATCATCGCGATCGACCTGCGTGAAGACCAGTTGGTCGGGGTAGCCATCACGGACGGCAAGGCTGAGATTCTGCTGTTTGCCAGCTCGGGCAAGGCCATTCGCTTCAACGAGTCCGACGTGCGCCCGATGGGCCGCAGCGCCGCGGGGGTGCGGGGCATCAAGCTGGCCGAGAGCCACGAGGTTATCGGCCTGACCATCATCCACGAGGGCATGATCCTGACCGCCACGGAGAATGGTTACGGCAAACGCACCGCCGTAGAGGATTTCCCGGTCCAGGGACGCGGCGGGCAGGGCGTGATCGCAATCCAGACGAGCGAGCGCAATGGCCGGACGGTCGGCGCGGTGCAGGTTGCCGAAGAGGACGAGATCATGCTGATCAGCTCCAGCGGCACGCTCGTGAGGACCGCCGTCGACGACATCTCGGTGCAGGGACGCAATACGCAGGGTGTCCGCCTGATTCGCGTTGAGGAAAATCAGCGACTCGTCGGGCTGGCGCGCATCGAGGCAATCGAAGACGACAACGAGTAGTATTAGTAACTCACCGCAAGGACTCCAGCGATATGTCTCGCGTCTACAATTTCTCAGCCGGACCGGCTGCCTTGCCCATTGGCGTTTTGGAGAGAATCCGCGAGGACATTCCTGACTGGAACGGCACGGGCATGTCAGTCATGGAAGTCAGCCATCGCAGCAAGGACTTCGTCGAGCTTGCCGCGCGCTGCGAGCAAAACCTCCGCAGCCTGCTTGCGGTTCCGGACAATTACAGCGTTATCTGGACCCAGGGCGGCGCCACGCTGCAGATGGCCATGGTGCCGCTCAACCTCGCGGGACCGGACGATACGGTCGACTACGTCCAGACGGGCAGCTGGGGCAAGAAAGCCCTCGGCGAGGCCAGGAAAGCGTGCAACGCGCGGCTCGTTGCCGACGCGTCCGATCGCAATTTTACCTATATACCGGACGAGGCGACCTGGGACCGCAGCGACGACGCGAAATACCTCCACATCACGTCCAACGAGACCATCGCGGGAGTCGAGTACCACGAACTGCCGGGCGGCGACATTCCCATCGTGTCCGACATGTCCAGCACGATCCTCTCGCGGCCGATCGACATCAGCCGCTACGGCGTGATCTATGCGGGCGCGCAGAAGAACATCGGCCCAGCCGGCATCACCCTGGCGATCGTGCGTAAGGAGCTGCTCGAGCCGCAGCGCGAGAACCTGCCGCACCTGATGATGTGGAAGTCGTACGCCGAGTCCGACTCGATGACCAATACCCCACCGACGTTCGCCTGGTATGTGGCCGACCTGGTGTTCCAGCACCTGGTTGAACAGGGTGGCCTGGAGGCGATGGCGGCGATCAACCGGCGCAAGTCGGAGAAGCTCTATGCCGCGATAGACGCTTCGGACTTTTACAGCAACCCGGTCGACGAGAAATGCCGATCGTGGATGAACGTGCCGTTTATCCTGGCGAACCCTGATCTCGACGGGAAATTTCTCGAGGAATCGAGGGCGGCCGGGCTGGCCAACCTCAAGGGGCATCGCTCTGTGGGCGGCATGCGTGCATCAATCTACAACGCCGTGCCCGAAGCGGCCGTCGATGCACTGATCGACTTCATGGCCGAGTTTGAACGCAGTAACGGATAAGGTATCGCCCGCTGGAGCGGGCTGCTACGAAGGTTTGCAAGCATGTACAAGATTCTGACTTTGAATAATATTGCGGTGGAAGGTCTGCGGCACCTGCCACGCGAGCGCTACGAAGTGGCTTCGGAGATCGCCCACCCCGATGCGATTCTGCTGCGTTCATTCAACATGCATGACTGGGACATCCCGGACACTGTCGCCGCCGTCGGTCGGGCTGGCGCTGGTGTCAATAACATCCCGATCGACGCGATGAGCGCCCGGGGCGTGCCCGTTTTCAATGCGCCCGGCGCCAATGCCAATGCCGTCAAGGAGCTGGTCATCGCGGGCATGCTGCTCGCGGCGCGCAACCTCTGCGACGCTCGTGAGCATGTAAAAGACCTCAAGGAAACCGGTGAGGCCCTCAATAAGGCCGTAGAGGCCGGCAAGAAGAAGTTTGTCGGGTTCGAGCTTCCTGGAAAGACGCTTGGCGTCATCGGGCTCGGGGCCATTGGCGTTGAGGTGGCTAATGTCGCCCTGGCGCTGGGCATGAACGTAATTGGTTACGATCCGAAGATCACCGTGCGGCGAGCCTGGCAACTGTCTTCAGGCGTGGAGCATGCAGAGAATATCGATCAGTTGTTCCAGCACGCGGACGCTGTCACGGTGCACGTGCCGCTGATGGATGCGACGCGCAACCTGATCAACCGCGATCGGCTTGCGCTCATGCCGAATGGCGGCGTCGTCATCAACTTCGCCCGCGGTGGCGTGGCCGACGATGAGGCGGTGCTGGCTGCGCTCGACAGTGGCAAATTGCACGCCTATGTCACGGACTTTCCCACCGAGGCGACAAAGGCACACGCGAACGTCATTGCCCTGCCACACCTGGGAGCATCGACTGCAGAGGCCGAGGAAAACTGCGCCATCATGGTCGCGGAGAACGTCAAGGATTACCTCGAGAACGGCAATGTTCGGTACTCGGTGAACTTCCCCGAATCGCGATTGCCTCGACTGGATGCGCACCGCATCACGATCGCCAACGCCAACGTGCCGAACATGGTGGGCCAGATCTCGACCACCCTGGCCGATGCGGGCCTGAATATCGAGGACCTGCTGAACAAGTCGATCGGCAATCTCGCTTACACGATCGTCGATGTTAACGGCCCCGTGAGCGACGAGACGATGGCGCAGCTTCGCGCCATCGAGGGCGTGCTTACGTTGCGAAATCTGGGCAAGCCTGTAACCTGATTGCCACTATGGCGTCCGGCAAAAACAAAGACGACGAGTTGGGGCTCGGCGAGATCCGCGAGCGCATCAACGCAGTCGACGAGCAGATCCAGGCACTGATCAACGAGCGTGCGCGTTACGCGCAGCAGGTTGGTGTCGCCAAGGGCGAGCTCGGTTCCGCTGTTGACTACTACCGACCCGAACGTGAAGCCGAGGTGCTGCGCGCCGTGCTCGAACGCAACGAGGGCCCGTTGCGGGATGAGGAGATGCTGCGGCTGTTCCGCGAGATCATGTCAGCCTGTCTCGCACAGCAGGAACCCCTGAAAATTGGTTTTCTCGGGCCGGAAGGCACGTTCACGCAGACTGCCGTCTTCAAGCACTTCGGACATTCGGTGCGCGCGCTGCCGTACCATACGATCGACGAGATCTTCCAGGAGGTGGAGAGCGGCGCTGCTGATTTCGGTGTGGTGCCAATCGAGAATTCCACCGAGGGCTCCGTCAACAATACGCTCGACATGTTCCTGACATCGCCGCTGAAGATCGCGGGCGAGATCGAGCTGCGGATCGAGCAGCACCTGCTCGGCGCCATGAAGGGTCTCGAGAATATCGAGCGCATCTGCGCCCACGAGCAGTCGCTGGCCCAGTGTCGCGGTTGGCTGCGTGAATACCTGCCGCACGTCGAGCTGATCGGCATGTCGAGCAACGCGGCCGGCGCAAGACGTGCAAGAGACGAGAGCGGCACTGCCGCCATCGGGCCGGAGGTTGCAGCGGACGTCTACGATCTCGAGATCATGGTCAGCGGTATCGAGGACCGCTCGGATAACTCGACCCGGTTCCTTGTCGTCGGCCGGGAATTGCTGGCACCGAGCGGTCACGACAAGACGACGATCCTGGTGTCCACTGGCGATACTGCGAAAGGAGCGGGTGTCCTGCACAGCCTGTTGCAGCCGCTCGCGGACTTCAACGTCGTCATGACATTTATCGAATCCCGGCCGTCCCGACGCAAGAACTGGGACTACGTGTTCTTCATCGACGTCGAGGGCCACGCCGAAGAATCACCCGTGGCGGATGCCCTCGAGGCACTGGAGAAAAACAGCTCCCTGTTTCGCGTCCTGGGCGCGTATCCCAAAGCGATCGACTGACGCGCCAGGCCAAACCCACATGCATTTCCAAGTGAAACCCTCGGCCGTCCACGACGCGACCGTTACGGTACCCGGCGACAAGTCGATTTCGCACCGGGCATTGATGCTGGGCAGTATCGCGGAGGGTCGGACCGAGATCAGCGGCTTCCTGAATGGCGAAGACTGCCTTGCGACACTGGCGGCGATGGCGGCCATGCACGTGAGCATCGAACAGCCCACGCCGACCGATGTCGTCATTCATGGGGGCGGACTGGAAGACCTGCACGATCCCGGAATGCCCCTGGATCTCGGCAATTCAGGGACAGCGATGCGACTGATGTCCGGTCTGCTGTGCGGTCAGGCATTCGATGTGGCATTGACGGGAGACGAGTCCTTGTCGGGTCGGCCAATGAACCGGGTGATCGTGCCACTCAGCCAAATGGGTGCAGTCATCGAAAGTGACGACGGTTGTCCGCCACTCAGAATTCGTGGCCAGTGCGAACTCGAGCCAATCCATTACGACATGCCCGTCGCAAGCGCCCAGGTAAAATCTGCGATCTTGTTAGCCGGGCTTTACGCAGATGGCGAAACGAGTGTCACGGAGCCGGCCATAACGAGAGATCACACGGAGCGCATGCTGGTTGCAATGGGCGCGGCAGTGTCCTCGGAGAACGGACGCATTACGATTCAGGGCCGGCCCGAGCTGAAGGGTCGCCGGATACAGGTTCCGGGCGACCTGTCGTCGGCAGCGTTCGTCATGCTTGCGGTGCTCCTAAGCGAATCCGCGGACGTCGTTATCGAGAACGTTGGTATCAATCCGACCAGGACCGGCGTCATCGATATTCTCCTGTCCATGGGTGCGGACCTGAGCCTGGAGAACGAGCGCAAACTCGGTGAGGAACCCGTCGCAGACATTCGGGTCCGGTCATCTGCGCTCAAAGGCTGCGCGGTAGATCCTGCGCTGGTGTCACTGGCAATCGATGAATTTCCCGTTCTGTTCGTCGCGGCAGCGGCGGCGGAGGGGTCGACCACGTTTTCCGGCATTGGCGAGCTCAGGGTCAAAGAAAGTGACCGAATTGCCGCGATGGCGGCCGGCCTGCGCGAGCTGGGCATCCGTGTCGATGAGTCGGAGGACGGCGCGGTGGTGCAGGGCGGTCGATTCAAGGGTGGGACCGTCCAGAGCTTCGGCGACCATCGAATCGCGATGTCGCTGGCAATCGCCGGCACGGTTGCCGATTCAACCGTGACAGTCCTCGACACCGACGCGGTCGCAACGTCGTTCCCGGGATTCACGGGCTTGTTCCGCTCCATGGGGGCAACGATCGAGGAGGCCGGCTGATGAGCGGCCGTGCTGAAGTACCGGTCATTGCCATCGACGGCCCGGTAGGTTCCGGCAAGGGAACCATCGCTCGGCGAGTGGCAGAGGCACTCGGGTGGCACCTGCTCGATAGCGGAGCGCTGTATCGGCTGGTTGCCCTCGCGGCCGCGAACAGGGGTGTGGCGCTGGATGACGTGGATCAGCTCGTGGCGCTTGCCGCGAACCTCGATGCACGCTTTGGCAGCGATGCCGCGGGTAATGAGCAGATCTGGCTCGAGGGCGAGGATGCTACGGCTGCCATTCGCACGGAGGAGGCCGGCGCCGGCGCCTCGACGGTCGCCGTCTTGCAGCCGGTGCGGGATGCCCTATTCCAGTTACAGCGGGACTTCCGGCAGCCACCCGGGCTGGTTGCCGATGGCCGCGACATGGGCACCCATGTCTTCACCGATGCGACCCTCAAAGTCTTTCTGACCGCCAGTGCCGAAGAACGGGCGAAAAGGCGCCATAAGCAGTTGAAGGACAAGGGTATTGATGTTAGTCTCGCGGCCCTTTCGCGGGACATCGAAGAGCGTGACAGGCGGGATTCCGAGCGATCGGTAGCCCCGCTGCGGCCTGCAGAGGATGCCAGGGTACTGGATTCCTCGGGCATGTCGATCGAAGCAGTGGTTGCCACGGTCCTCGACTGGGCTGGATAGCCCGGGGAGATCCTGCAAAAAAGGTGTGCACGGATCGGACACGGAGTCCGATTCTTTTTTTTAACAGCCGTCAATTCCAGGAAGGAAAACGACGAAATGGGCGAGGGCCACTTGGCTCTCTTGGTTTAACACAATGTCTGAAAGTTTTGCTGATTTATTTGAACAGAGTTTTGCCAGTCAACAGATAAAGCCGGGATCCATCATTACCGGTACCGTTGTTGCGGTAAACGACGATGTCGTCATCGTCAGTGCCGGTCTCAAGTCAGAGGCCGTTATTCCCATCGATCAATTCAAGAACGACAAGTCCGAAGTCGGCGTCGCCGTCGGGGACGAAGTCGAGGTTGCGCTGGATGCCGTCGAGGACGGCTTTGGCGAGACCAAGCTGTCGCGCGAGAAAGCGATTCGCGCGCGTACCTGGATCGAACTCGAAAAAGCCTTCGAGGAATCCAAGATTGTCGAAGGCGTCATCAATGGCCGGGTGAAGGGTGGCTTCACGGTCGAAATCGACAATGTCCGGGCGTTCCTGCCGGGCTCGCTCGTCGATGTTCGCCCGGTTCGCGATCCCGCCTACCTCGAGGGCAAGAGCCTCGAATTCAAGGTCATCAAGCTCGACAAGCGCCGTAACAACGTTGTTGTATCGCGCCGCGCTGTCGTGGAGCAGGAATACTCGGCCGAGCGCGAGGCGCTGCTGGCCGACTTGCAGGAAGGCAACACGGTCAAAGGTATCGTCAAGAACCTGACCGATTACGGCGCCTTCGTGGACCTCGGCGGTATCGACGGTCTGCTGCACATCACCGACATGGCCTGGAAACGCGTCAAGCATCCTTCCGAGGTTGTCGACGTCGGCCAGGAAATCGAAGTCAAGATCCTGAAGTTCGACCGCGAGCGCCAGCGTGTCTCGCTGGGCATGAAGCAGCTGGGCGATGATCCGTGGAAGGATCTCGCGCGCCGCTACCCGCCGCAGACCCGCCTGTTCGGCAAGGTTACGAACATCGCCGACTACGGTTGTTTCGTCGAGATCGAGGATGGTGTCGAAGGCCTCGTTCACGTCTCCGAGATGGACTGGACCAACAAGAACGTCAACCCGTCGCG
>JASJCH010000095.1 GCA_030066075.1 Woeseiaceae bacterium | reverse complement strand
GGCGCGGCGATCACAGCGGTTGCCGTGTTGTTCATTACGTCGGACAGCGTCATCGTTACGACCACAAGCAGCAGCAACACGATCGCGGGCGAGAAGCCGGCCGAGACATCAACGATGCCCTGCGCGATCAGCACCGTGCCACCGGTGTCCTGCAATGCGGAGCCGATCGGGATCATCGAGCCCAGCAACACGATGACCGGCCACTCGATCGAATTGTAGACCTCGCGTATGGGCACGATGTTGGAGAACACATAGGCGGCCGCCACGCAGCCCAGGGCGATGGGCAGGTAGACGATGCCGATACTGGCAGCGACGATTGCCGCCGCGAACAGACCCACGGCGAGCCACGCCTTGTTGCGCTGGATGACCCGTTGGCCACGATCGGCCAGCGGCAGCAGACCGAGCCGCCCCGTCACGTCCTGCAGGCGTTCCTCCGAACCCAGCAACAGCAGTACGTCCCCGGCCTGCAGCGTCAGCTTGCGGACATTGTCCCGAAAGCGCACGCCCTCACGCGACACCCCGACCAGCGACACGCTGTAGCGATACAGTAGCCGCACCGACATTGCAGACCGCCCGGCAAGTCGGGACGACTCCTGCACGACCATCTCCTGGAGCAACAGGTTCTCGCCATCGAGCACGCCTTCTTCCTGCCCCACGTACTCGAGCTTGAGGTTGCCCAGCGCCTCCTCGAGGCTGTCCGGACTGGCCTCGATGACGAGTATGTCGCCCGCCTTGATCTTCGCAATCCGACCCGAGCCCGGCTTGCGCCGGCCGCGACGCGACAATCCGATGATCTCGACGTCGCTCTTCGCCGCCAGCTCGTCGAGGTCGCGCACGCGCTGGCCGATGACCTTCGACCCCTCGGCGACACGCACTTCCACAACATAGTCGGCCAGGTTGAACGCCTCCTCGGAGCCGCTGGCCGCCTTGCGGTTGCCTGGCAACAGGCGCCAGCCGATCAGCGCGACGTAGGCCACGCCGATCACCGCGCAGGCGAGACCGACGGGCGCGAAATCAAACATCTTGTAGGGCTCGCCGAGAGCATCGCCGCGAAACTCGGCGACGACGATATTCGGCGGTGTACCGATCAGGGTGATCATGCCGCCGAGGATCGATGCGAACGACAGCGGCATCAGTGACAGGGATGCGCTGCGACCGCTCTTGCGCGACGCCTGTAACTCCAGCGGCATCAGCAGCGCCAGCGCCGCTACGTTGTTCATGACCGCCGACAGCGCGGCCGCGAGACCCGACATGATGCCAATGTGCGACGCGAGCTTGCGCCCGGAATCGACCACGAAACGCGCCAGCATCTCGATGACACCCGAGTTGGAGAGGCCGCGGCTGACTACGAGCACCAGGGCAATAATGACGGTTGCCGGGTGGCCGAAGCCCGAGAATGCCTGCTCCTTTGGCACCAAGCCCAGCAGTAACGCCACCAGCAGTGCCACAAACGCGACGAGGTCGTAGCGCCAGCGTCCCCAAATCAGGAATACGAATACGAAAAACAGCAAGGCGAACAGTAGCGACTGATCGGTTGTCACAAGCGCATTTCCCCGGGGACCCTGTCCAGACGGACCATAGCAGAACCCTGCCGACGCGCGATACGATGCGCACATGGCAATCGTTGTGATTCTGGTGCTCATCGCCGCCCTCGTGTTCGGCCCGGGGCTGTGGGTGCGGCGCGTACTCGAGCGCTACAGCGAGCCAGCGGACCGTTACGCGGGCACGGGCGCCCAGCTCGCGCGGCACCTGCTCAATAAGCACGGGCTCGAGAGCGTCACGGTCGAACGCACGGCCGAGGGCGACCATTACGACCCGCAGGAAAAGGCCGTGCGGCTCACCGACGACAAGTTCGATGGCCGGTCGCTGACTGCGATCACCGTCGCCGCGCACGAGGTTGGGCACGCGATCCAGGATCGTGACAGCTACGCGCCGCTGCGGCTGCGCACCCGCCTGGTGAAAGCCACACGGGGCATCGAGAAGATCGGGGCCGCGGTGCTGTTGATTTCGCCCTTGCTCGGCGTGATCACACGCATCCCGCAGCTCAGCTTGGTGATGTTCGGCGCCGGGTTCCTGGTGCTAGGTTCATCGACGCTGATTCATCTCGTCACCCTGCCCACGGAGTTCGATGCAAGCTTCAATCGCGCCCTGCCGATCCTGGACGACTATCGAATTCTCAAAAAAGTCGACAGGCCGCACGCCCGGCGCCTGCTGCGAGCCGCCGCGCTGACCTACGTGTCGGCGTCGTTGATGAGCCTGCTCAATATCGCGCGCTGGCTCATGATCCTGCGCCGCTAGTCACCACGGATCAGCCACCAGCGTCGCCACCGGGTATCCGACATCGGCATCGAGGACGATCACGGCGTCGCTCGCCCTGCCCCGCAAAGGCAGAAAGATATAGTCACTGACCTCTTTGCTGCCGCTCTCCAGCCAGTCGGAGGCCGCACGGCGCTGTTGCTCGCTGCCCTCCAGCAGGTCTGCCAGGGGGCGCGCGGCGGCTTTGATCGTCGGAATGCCGCTCGGGTACGGCTCCCAAAACTCCGAGCGCCGGTCGATATCGGCCATGCCCATGAGGACGGTCTCGTCGATTAGCCGGCTGACCGTCGCCGGGTCCTCGGGCATGCGGGCATGAATTAGCCGCGGGGCATGACCGGGCCGCCGGATGTCAATGCCGGACGGCAGTGAGGACAAATCGGCCTCTCCGTAGGCGACCGCCTCGAATCGATCGACCGCAAACACGGCGAAATGCGGCTGCCGCAGGAACAGCAGCGTGGTGGCGGCGACAACGGCCAGCAGCTCGACGCCGGTCAATACGGCGAGGTCAAAAACCAGCCCTTTCTTGCCGGGTTTATAGACCAGGGCGCTCAGAACCGGGCCGATGACAATGACCACCCCTGCGAGTACCAGGAACTGCTTGTAAGCCCCGGAAATGGCGAAATGCGCCCCCGGGTACCACAGCAGCCGAACTATCCCGAAGACCAGTAATAGCAATGCCGCTGAGGCCAGCAGGCGCAGCTGGAATACCCTGAGTCGTGTCATGCCTTGATTATCGGCAAATCTGCCCCAAATTTCGCTGGTTTAGGGGCCATTGCGCTGCTATTATCCGCGCCCGAAAGCCCGACCCACCCGGGTCGCGTGGCTGTATTGGCACCCTGTAGTAAGAATTTTGGACCGTCGCCAGGGTTGGCGACAGGGATACTGACATGAAAGACCTGAATACGTACCGCAATATCGGCATCTTTGCCCACGTGGACGCGGGCAAGACAACTACGACCGAGCGCATCCTGAAGCTCACGGGCAAGATCCATCGCACCGGCGAAGTGCACGATGGCGAGGCCACCACCGACTTCATGGAGCAGGAGCAGGAGCGCGGCATCACGATCCAGTCGGCGGCGACGAGCTGCCAGTGGAACGACCACACGCTGAACATCATCGACACGCCGGGACACGTCGACTTCACGATCGAGGTCTACCGTTCCCTGAAGGTGCTGGACGGCGGCGTCGGCGTATTTTGCGGTTCGGGCGGCGTTGAGCCGCAGTCGGAGACGAACTGGCGCTACGCCAACGAGTCCGAGGTTGCGCGCATCATCTTCGTCAACAAGCTGGACCGTATCGGCGCGGACTTCTATAGCGTGGTCAAGCAGGTCGAAGACGTGTTGGCAGCCCGCCCGCTCGTCATGGTCCTGCCCATCGGCATCGAGGACAACTTCACGGGCATCATTGACCTGCTGACTCGTAAGGCCTGGATCTGGGAAGGCTCGGAAAACCCCGAGGCCTACGAGATCACTGACGTACCCGAGGACATGAAGGACCAGGTCGAAGAATGGCGCGAGAAGCTTATCGAGACGGCCGTGGAGCAGGACGATGACCTGCTCGAGCAGTACCTCGAGGGCAATGAGCCGTCGATCGAGGACCTCAAGCGCTGTATCCGCAAGGGCACGATCGCGCTCGACTTCTTCCCGACTTACTGTGGTTCTGCGTTTAAAAACAAAGGTATACAGAATGTTCTTGATGCAGTGGTTGAATTCCTGCCGAACCCGACGGAAGTCAAACCGCAGCCGGAAATGGACCTCGAGGGCCACGAGACGGGCGAGCTTGCCACGGTCGACCCCGATCGGCCGCTGCGCGCGCTCGCGTTCAAGATCATGGATGACCGCTATGGCGCCCTGACCTTCACACGCATCTACTCGGGCAAGCTCAAGAAGGGCGACAACGTGCTCAATACGTTCACGGGCAAGACCGAGCGTATCGGCCGTATCGTGGAGATGCACGCTGACTCCCGCGAGGAGCTTGAAGTCGCACAGGCCGGCGATATCGTCGCCCTGCTCGGCATGAAGAACACCCGCACGGGGCACACGCTGGCCGACCCGAAGGACCCGGCCACGCTTGAGCCCATGGTGTTCCCTGATCCCGTTATCTCGGTGGCTATTGCGCCGCGCGACAAGGGCGGTAACGAGAAGCTCGGCGTCGCACTGAACAAGATGGTCCAGGAAGACCCCTCGTTCCAGGTTGCGACCGATGAGGACTCGGGCGAGACGCTCATCAAGGGCATGGGCGAGCTGCACCTCGACATCAAGGTCGACATTCTGCGCCGTACGCACAGCGTGGAGGTCGAGGTTGGCGAGCCGCAGGTGGCCTACCGCGAGACGATCACGCAGCTGATCGAGGATTCCTACACCCACAAGAAACAGTCGGGTGGTTCCGGCCAGTACGGCAAGATCGACTATCGCATCGAGCCCGCCGAGACCAATGAGGGCTACGTATTCGAATCGCTCGTCACGGGCGGCAACGTGCCGCGCGAATACTGGGGCGCGATCGAGAAGGCGTTCATGGTCAGCATGGACGAAGGAACGCTGGCTGGCTTCCCGTTGCTCGACGTCAAATTCACGCTGCTCGACGGTGGTTTCCACGCGGTCGACTCGTCGGCGCTGGCGTTCGAGATTGCGACGAAGGCGGCCTACCGCCAGTCGGTGCCCAAGGCCGGACCGCAGCTGCTCGAGCCCATCATGAAAGTCGACGTGTTCTCACCCGAGGACAACGTTGGTGACGTCATTGGCGACCTTAATCGTCGCCGCGGCATGATCAAGGCCCAGGAAGTGGGTGTCACCGGCGTCCGTGTTAAGGCAGATGCGCCGCTGGCCGAGATGTTCGGCTACATCGGCCACCTGCGTACGCTGACCTCGGGTCGCGGCCAGTTCTCGATGGAGTTCTCACACTACGCGCCCTGCCCGGCCAACGTAGCCGAGGAAGTCATCGAGGCGGCGAAAGAGCGCAAAGCGAACAAGTAATAGCCGCCCTGACGGGCAGCACAAAGACAGGGGCCAGCGCCGTCAGGCGCTGGCCTTTTTCTTTTGTTGCCCGATTGCGTCCACGCTGAATAGCACGACGGCTGCCCAGATGCAGGCGAAGCAGACGATCCGCGGCAGGGTCAGCGCCTCCCCATAGTAGACACCGGTTGCGAACTGCATCGTCGGCGCGAGGAACTGCATGAACCCGACGGTCGACAGGGCCAGCCGCCGCGCCGCCACCGCGAACATGACCAGTGGAACGACCGTGATCGGCCCTGCCGCCAGCAACAGCTCGAGCAGTCCCGGGCTCGCTGAAACAAATGCCGCGTCACCGCTCGCCGTCAAAAATCCCAGCCAGATCAGCGCGACAGGCATAAGGACCAGGGTCTCGACGAACAGGCCGGGTGTTGCTCCGATCACGACGCGTTTGCGAATGACGCCGTAAAAAGCAAACGACATGCCCAGCGCGAGGGCGATCCAGGGAAACTCGCCGCCGCTGAAGGTCAACACCAACACACCGATCGCCGCGAGCACGACGGCGCCTGTCTGCAGCCTGCCGAGTCTCTCCCCGAAGAAGATGACGCCGGCGAGCACGAAGATCAGCGGGTTGATGTAATAACCGAGACTGGCCTGGAAAATGCGATCGGTTTGCACCGCAACGATGTAGATGTACCAGTTGACGGCAATCAGGAAGGCCGACGCCGCCAGCCAGAGCAACATCTGGCGATGCGTGAGCGCCCGCTTGACCTCCGGCCACTGCCTGCGCATGAAAATAATGAGCGCGCCGAACGGCACGGCCCAGATTATCCGGTGCAGCAGCACTTCGACGGCCGGCACCATCTCCACCGCCTTGAAATAGACCGGCAGTACGCCCCAGGCCGTGTACGCGATGAGGCCGGCAATGACGCCATCGCGCGTGTCTTTCACAGGTCGGGCATCGGCCGCGGCGGCACTGTGTCGCGATCCTCGTCCGCGTTGACTACCTCGATCGACGGCTCCGCAAGCGCTTCCTGGCGCTCGAGTCGAATCCCTTGCCCGATGCCCAGTTTTTGCAGCCCATCATCTTGCAGCATGTACAGGGACGGAATCAGGAACAGCGTGATGATCGTCGCAAACACGATGCCGAACGCGAGCGAGACCGCGGCCGGCACGACGAACCCTGCCATCATGCTCGTCTCGAACAGGATCGGCGCCAATCCCGCGGCGGTCGTGAGCGACGTCAGGAAAATCGCCCTGAATCTCAGCGTGCCGGATTCGATGACGGCCTGGCGAATCGGCTTGCCCGCTTCCCTCGCCTTGTTGATGAAATCGATCATGATCAGGCTGTCGTTTACCACCACGCCGGACAGGGCGATCAGGCCGAACAGGGAGAACATGCTCATCGACATGCCCATCACCAGGTGGCCGATGACAGCGCCAATCGCCCCGAACGGAATCACCGACATGATCACGAGCGGCTGCGAGTACGAATGCAGTGGAATGGCGATCAGTGCATAAATCAGGAACAGCGCTGCAATGGCGGCGATCTGCAGGTTCATGTACAGCTCCGCCTCTTCCTGGCTCGACCCCTCCAGGCCGTAATCCACAACCGGGAAACTCCCGAGCAGCTCGGGTATGTACTCGTCGGTGATCTCACTGATCACTTGCCCCGGTTCGACGATCAATGGATCTATATCGCCGGACACCGTGACCGTCCGTATGCGGTTTAACCGCGTTATCCGCGAATACGCCTGGCCGAAAGACACTTCGGCAACCGAGTTGAACGGCACCTCGTCACCGGACGGCGTCCGGATCATCATATTCTCGAGATCCGCTACAGAGCGTCGCTCCTCGATCGGGTAGCGCACCATCACTTTCAGCTCGTCACGGCCGCGCTGGATACGCTGCGCCTCTTC
>JASJCH010000031.1 GCA_030066075.1 Woeseiaceae bacterium | reverse complement strand
TGGCACAGGTAGCAATTGATGTTGCGATCGTTGGGGTTGTTGGACAACCAGTAGCTCTGGTCGCGTGGGTAGGAGCGCCCCAGGTCGACGCTCCACTCCTGCGCTCCGTCCCGCTGCGTGAACCGCAGCTGGCTCAAGGGGATCTCCATCTCGACGACAAAGCCTCCCTCGTTGATCCGCCCCGCAGAATCCCAGATAGCGTTCCACGACCAATCCTCGTTGCCGTTAACGTCGTCCCTGGTCAGGTCCATCTGCACGCCGAGAGGGTTGGCGTAAAACTCGAACGCGCGTCGCTCGTCGCCATAGGTGTCCAGTATTATGCCGACGTAGTCGTCGTCCCACGCCGCGTCACGGTCGCGGAGAAAAGCGCGGATGGCATCGGGGTCCGGATCCCGCGCGTCGAACGCCACGAACAGGCTCTCCCCGTTCTCAACGACATAGGCGGTAGTGGGCACCCGGGCCGGGATGTTCTCATTGGGTTCGGTTTCGTAGGCGATCGAAACCCGGGTCGCGTCGGTCCATTCGGACTCCTCGAGCACCCCGTCGATACGGATCTCGCGAGTCGTCGAGGGGAGCTCGATGACGTCGGCGCGCACGGCGGAGGACAGCAGCGCAGCGCTTGCTGCGATGCAACATAATGCCCGTAGGTACGGCATGAGACCCCCTGAGTCCGGAACCCGCGTTTAGAGGCCGGCCGCGCCCCGTTAGTTCAAACGCGCCAGGCCGTCCTTTGACATAAATTGGCACGAAACAGTTTTGAACGAAACTGTCATTTCCAGTTTCGGCCGCGTGCGCATATGATGGTTAACACAATAAGAAACCGCAGCCTGCGCCGCGCGCGCCAACAAACAGAACAACCGGCTGCAACAAGGGAGCGCTCCATGTCACCGGATAGAGTCACTGGGGTTCGTGCGTCCGCACGTTTTCTTTTCCTGCTTGTAGTCGGGGCCTGCCCGGCGCTGGCGCAAGACGCGTTTGTCACACCCGGGCCGAACGTCAACGTCGTCGGCCTGACGCCGAAACTCGAGTACGTCCCGGACTTCCAGCTCAAGCAGCAGCAGGAACCCTCGTGCATCGTGCGTCCGGGCAACGAGTCGTTCTATTTCTGCGCCTTCAACGATCTCAGGGCGTCGGACCTTCCTATCCAGGGAGACGGTTGGATCGGCGTCGGCTACAGCAACGACTTTGCCGAGACCTTCAGCAGCCGGCTAATGCCAGGCTACCTGGGAGATCCGAACGGCAACTCGATCGGCTACGGCTTCGCGGCGGACCCGACGGCCGTTGCCATCCCGGGCAACTCGCCCGGCCTGGCGATCGTTAATTACATCGCCGGCTTCCGCGAATCATCCGACAGCGCACTCGTCATCCAGCGCTGGGTGGAAAACCCGCAGGAAGACCAGGACTTCTGGCGGCCGGAAGACGGTCCCCGCATTATCACCACGAGCCTGGTCGAAGGCGGCTTCATAGACAAGCCGAACTTCAAGTATGTACCCGAAGACCCGGTCACACAGGGCGAGATAAGCCAGCTCATCAATATCGAGGGCGAAACCGACCCAGCCAAATCGCAGATCCAGGTGACCACCCCTACCGGGACACTGATTGTCGTTTACGGCGTGTTCCCCGACGGCAGCGAAGGCTCGATCCTGAGGCTGCGCCGATCGCAGGACAACGGCGAGACCTGGAGCGACGCGGTTGAGCTGGTTAACAGCCCGACACCCGTCAACGGCGCGTCGATCGCTATCGCCGGTGACAAGATCGTCATTATCTACCGGCAAGCCGGAGGCGAGATAGTCGTCGAGCGACCCAGGCGCTCGCGAGACGACGATGACGATGACTGCGATGACGATGACGATGACGACGACTCCTGCACGACGACGACCATCGAGACTGTGCCCGATGCCGTCGTTGCGGTCGCCTGTGATAACGCCACCAACATTGTCTGCACCGAAGGTCAGCAGATCTTCGAGAACTGCCCGTTCGACCAGCCGTCCAGCGGCTCCACGTTCCGCACGACGGCATTTCCATGGATCGCCTACGACGGCCGACGGCTGTGGGCGTTCCAGGCAGACCGCAATCCAGGCGGAGCCTGCGTGGCAGTCGATGGCGCGCCGGGCTTTTTCGAGGGCAAACCCAGGATCGTCGCCCTGTCATCGGTCAACGGCACCGACTGGGTAGGCAGCGCAGCCAACCCTGCCGAGCCGATCGTCATCGCCCCGCGCAGCGAAGGCTTCCAGGTCATGCCCGTTGGCCTTGGCGTCAAAGGCAAGACCTGGGTGGCATGGACTGACACTTTCCGCGAAGAGTTCGAGGGACTGCCGCCGGGCGCCAGCAATGTGCTGCTCGGCGACTACACCAACGGCGTGGACCGCGTGTTCCGCAAGGCCGATGTCTGGGCGACGCGGCTCGAACACTCATGCTCTTCGACCAATGTGACAGCCGGCTGCACCCCGGATATCGAAGCTCCCGTGCGCGTCTCGCAATACCGGACCGTCATGGAAACGCTGCAGGCCGAAATCGCCTTCGAGATCCAGGCCGATTTCAAAAACCTGCGGACGCATGTCTCGGGCACCCAGGCGTTCGGCGGCGACTACAAGGCGCTGGCCGCCGTCCCTGCCCGGCAACTGGCCAATGGTCGGTGGATCTCCAACGAGCTGCCCGGCGGGTCGAAAGGCCCTGAGCGCCCGGGCTTCACCGACTCGCAGAACGTTTTTGTCGCATGGGGCGACAACCGCGACGTCGTCGGTGAATTCCAGTCGGACCCGAGCAACCCGACCGCTTTCCCGTACACCCCGCCCATCAACAGCCCGGCCAACCCGGGCGGCGCCGTTGCCCGGTTCGAAGACATCGATCCCGACGATATCGTCCCGCCCGCGGACGACGAAATGCTCGCGTTCGACGAACCTGACCACGCGCCCGGCGTACCCCTGGGCGGCGACCTGTCGACCTGCGTGCCGGGCAACCAGAGCCCGCGCAGCCGCGACGCCAACGTCTACGCGTCGCTCATCGAGGACCGGCCCTCGCTGGTCGCGCCCACGCCCGTCAAGCCGCTCGGATCGATCCAGCGCATGTACGCGCTCGAACTGCGCAATACGGACCCGGACAACGACGCGGCTTTCTGCCTGGCGATCGAGAACCAGCCGCCCGACTTCGCTGTCTCGACCGGTCTCGCCTCGTTCTTCCAGCTTCCGGCAATCGGACCGTTCAGTGACGGCGACCAGATCGACCTGCTTACCGTCGGAGTTCCCGCGGGGTCGGGCGCCTCGCGCTCCGTCTTCGTCACCACGTCTGACCAGAACACGATTATCACGGTGAATGCATACGAGGGCGCCTGCCCGACCGAGGCGAGCCAGTCATTCGGCAGCTTCCTCAATGCGATACGCGTGGGCAATGGCCTGCTGTTCGATCCCGAATTCTGCGAGACCAATGTTTGTGACCCGGTCGCTCTCAACGAAACGCACGACATCACCCTGGCCAACCCGGGCATCCAGGCGCCAGGCATCCAGGCGCCGGTTTCGCTCGCGCCGGGCATCCAGGCCCCGGGCATCCAGGCACCGGGCATCCAGGCGCCCGGGATCCAGGCGCTCGGCTTCCTTGCTCCCGGCATCCAGGCCCCGGGCATCCAGGCGCCGGGAATCCAGGCGCCCTCCGCGCTGGCTTTCTCGCTCAAGGCGCCGGGGATCCAGGCACCGTCGATCATGGCGCCCGGTATCCAGGCACCCGGCATTCAGGCGCCGGGTATCCAGGCCACGGCGCTCGCCGACGCAATCGAGAATAATCCCCAGGACGTCATCTACCAGGACGTGACCTATGTCGTCAGCGCCGACGGCAATGTCACGACCACCTACTCGGCCGATATCGCGATCAACGGGCTGCCGGGACTGATCGCCAGCAACCCGGCCGATGTCGAGGCCGCGGTGCAGTTCATTGCATGGACGAATAACGTCTTCACGAGCGTCTCGAACGACGACCCCTGCCTGGCGGCGCCCGGCGCAAGCCAGCAGATTCTCGCTTACCGCACGCTGGACGCCGAGGCGGCCGAAAACCTGACGCTGCCGTTTACGATTGGCGAAGACCAACAGCAGCCGTACCTCGGCGACCTGTCCTACACGGGCTCACCCGACAAGGATATTGCGCTCACGGTTCGTTTCTGGGCCACCGGGGCAGCGAAGGACACGCTCGAACAGCTCGAGCAGGATCTCGCCGACTGCCGCGCCGACCCGTTCTGCGACTCCGAGTCCGGCGAATTCGGCGCCGCGCGCCTGATCAGTTTCGGCGCCAGCGCCCACCAGTGCAGCACCGACGACGCGGTCGTCAACACCCAGGTCGGCAGGGCCGGCAGCACGCCGGAAGACTGCCTGACCAATGACGAGGAAAAGATCATTCCGGACCTCGCCCCGCCGATCATCAGCGTACCGGCGTCGGTTATCGTCGAGGCAACCGGCCCCGGCGGCGCCATCGTGACCTACACGGTCAGCGCCACCGATAACCTCGATTCCAACCCGGAACTCAGCTGCGACCCGGACTCGGGAACGCAGTTCGTCCTCTCGCCGCTAGGCACTTCGGTCAGCTGCTTTGCCAGCGACTTCAAGGGCAACTCGACCATCAGCACGTTCGATGTGTTCGTCGTCGATACGACGTCGCCGGAGCTGGCAGATCCTCCCGACATCGTTGCTGAAGCGACGAGTTCGGCCGGCGCCGTGGTCACTTTCGCGAACCCGGCAGCGAGCGACATTGTCGACACGGATGTCGAAGTCAATTGCTCCCCGGCGTCGGGCGCCACTTTCGCCGTTGGCGCTACCCAGGTCGAGTGCACGGCCACCGACGATTCCGGCAACACCGACATCAAGACGTTCTCCGTCAACGTATCGGACACCACCGCACCGACATTTCCCGCGGCTGCGCCGGACCTGACGGTCGAGGCGACCGAAGCTGGCGGCGCCATTCCCAACTATGCGCTACCGGCCGCTGTTGACGACGTCGATAGCTCGCCTTCGGTCACCTGTACACCGGGCCCGACCGAGCTGTTCGCGATTGGAACCACCGCGGTGAGCTGCACGGCGACCGACTCGGCGGCCAATACGTCGTTGCCGCTGATCTTCAACGTGACGGTCAGCGACACCACGGCGCCTGCATTGACCATGCCGGGCGAAGTCACGGTGCAACCGCGCGTCGCCGGCGACCCGCTGGCTCTTACGTATGCGGTGGATGCGACCGGCAACGTGGTGGTCGAGGCTAACCAGCCACCGCCAGCCGGCGCCATCATTACCTTCTCCGCAACGGCAACCGATGCCGTGAACGCTGCACCCGCTATTACTTGCGTACCACCGTCAGGCGCAACGTTCCCGCTGGGCACCACGGCAGTTGCGTGCACGGCCAGCGACGGTCTCAACATCAGTGCTGAGGGGACGATCGCTATCACGATCGAGGACACGATCGATCCGGTGTTCAATGTCGACGACGGCACGTCGTTCACGTTCGAGGCCAATAGCCCGCAGGGCGCCGAAGTGGATCTTGCCGGCAGCGGCGCCGTCGTGGCGACGGACCGCGGCGCGGATTTACTCCCGGTCTGCGTAGCTACCTCGGCCGACGGGCTCGTCACCAAGACCTTGCCCGACTTCCTCGAGGCGGGTGACTGGGACGTTACCTGCACAGTCGACGGCAGCGTGTTGACGACGGTCTCGGTCACCGTGCGCGTCGACGTCATCGACGTTGTGCCGCCAGTCCTGAATATTCCTGGCGCTACGCTCACCGTGGATGCCGATCCGTTAACCGGCACGGCGACCGTTAATTTCCTCGACCCCGGCGAGTTCGGTGGTGAGACGATCACGGCCACCGACAATGTCGACACTGATGTGGAGATCACCTGCACCCCGGCAAGCGGCACAACGTTCAACGTGCTGCCCATTGGCGAGAGCCAGACGATCACCTGCACGGCAGCCGACGACGGTCCGAGGGCGGCGGATGACAATGGCGTCAACGTTAGCGACCCGGTCTCCTTCGAGCTGGTCGTTCGCGACCTGGAGCCGCCGACGGTGCCGTTACCAACGCTGCCGGACCCGACGCGAACGGACATCTTCGCCGAGGCGACGAGTGCCTCCGGCGCGACCGTCAGCTTCGACGTGACATCCAGCGACATCGTTGACAGCTCGCCGGACGTCGTTTGCACGCCATCGTCGGGTTCGGTTTTCCCGATCGGCAGCAACGAGGTGTCCTGTACCGCAACGGACTTCTGGGGCAATACCAGCAGTGGCAGCTTCTTTGTCACGGTCGCCGACACGACACCGCCGGACATCTTGCCGCCGACCGACGTGGTGGCCGAGGCGACGGACACGCTGACTCCTGTGGCGATAGGCACGGCAACGGCTTCAGACACCGTCAGCGCTGTGTCAGTCAGCAGTAACGCGCCGCCGGCCTTCCCGGTGGGTACGACCACGGTCGTCTGGACGGCAACCGACGCCAGCGGCAACTCGGCCACGGCGCTCCAGACCGTCACGATCACGGATGTGACCCCGCCCGAGCTTAGCGGCGTTCCGGCAGGGTTCGACAATGTCGAGGCGACCGAGCGGGCCGGCGCCCAGGTAACGTGGCCGGCGCCGACCGCAACGGACCTGGTTGACAAGTCGGTCCCGGTGACTTGCTCGCCGTCATCCGGTTCCACCTTCGCCCTCGGCACGACGACGGTCACCTGTTCCGCAACCGACCAGCTCGGCAATTCGGCTAGTGCCATGTTCGACGTGTCCGTGGTCGACACGACGCCACCGCATATCACCGTGCCCCACGATATTTCGGTGAGCTCGGCATCTCAGGATGGAGCTTCGGTCGCCTTCGATGTCTCGGCGACGGATATCTTCGATGTGACGACGGCATGTGTCGACCAGACCGGCGGCGCCGTGCAATCCGGCGACGTCTTCCCGGTTGGAACGACGACGGTCACCTGTACGGCGACCGATGCGAACGGCAACGAGGCGTCGGATTCGTTCAACATTGAAGTACTGCAGGCCCTCGGCATTCGCCTGATCGTGCCCAAGAAGAGTCTCAAAGCGGGCAGCACCAACCCGATCGACTGGCAGTATCTCGATCCGAGTACGGGCCACGTGATCGCCAGCGGCTTCCTTTCGCCGACGGCGAGCTGGCGTGGGCCGTATAGCCGTAAGCACTGCCGCGGATCGACATCGGGGGCGGGTAACGGCGACGACGCCGGCGGCAGCGACATCCGCTATTCCGGTTCCTCGAGGACCTGGCAACTCAGCTGGAAGACGCCCAACATGAAAGGCTACTTCAAGCTGTTCATTACGCCGCCGGGCGAGAGTGATCCGGACGCGGTTGCCTGTGTTCGATTGAGGTAGGGATGCTTAAGCTCCCGCCGGCCCATCAGCCGCCGGCGGGAGTGCTCATCCCCAAACCTTCTTGCGCCCTAGTCTTCCAGTCGGTCAGCTGCGCCATGAAGCGGTAGGTAGGCATATCGTTAAGGAAGATTGCCGCCGCTTCGCCGCGGCGTTCCTCGCAGGCCATAAATTCGCCGATCGCCTCCGCGTAAAGGCCCGCCTCGACGTAAGTCCTGCCGAGCTCGAAGCGCACGAGCCAGAGATCGGCAAGGTCGAGCGCGTTGCGCAACAGGTCCGTGGACCGCGCGTGATAGCCCTCGCCGCGCGCGAGCATTGCCTGGATCATCAGGCCGTACGCCCGGCTCTGCGGCTGGACCTTGCCGATCAGCTCCGTAGCGAGCCCGTCGGCAGTGACCGTGTCGCCAGCAGCCAGAAAGATACGGGCGACCGCCACCTTGACCGAATCCAGGTATGACATGTCCAGCGCTTGCTGCGCAGCCAGTGTTGCGCTTTCGAAATCCCCGGCCGCAGCGTGCGCTTCCGCCAGTGCAACCTGCTTGGCGGCCGCGATGGCCTGGCTGCCGGCGGCAACGGCCTGCTCGATGGCCGGGACCAGGATCTCGATGGCGTCTTCGTGCTCGCCCGCGTAAATCGCGACATCGGCCAGGCCGAGGGTGCCAACGACGCCGGGAACAAAACTCGAAGTCGCGTTCGTCATGCTGCTGTAGGTCTCGCGCGCCGTCTCGAGGTCGCCCTGGGCAATGCTGTTGATGGCAACGGGAAGGTACCCGGCCGCGTAGTCGGGGTTCTCGGTGATCAGCTCCCGCGCAACGACAGCGCTGAGCTCGAAGTCGCCCGAGTACATCGAGAACAACGCGTAGTTGGCGCGGTACAGCTCGCTTTCGGGGTAGATCTCGAGGAGCAGGCGGCCCTCTTCGGAGGCTCGCTCGAAATCACGCGTCATGAATGCTGCAACGGCCAGGTTGTTATGGCCGGCCGCATCGGCCGGATACTTCTCCACCAGCTCCGAAAAAGCCCGCACCGCGTTCTCGTAGTTGCCCGTGATACCGATGTAGTAAACACCGAGCGTACGCAACCGTTCACGCTCGGTCATTGAGTGCATCATGCTGAGCGCCGTATTCCAGAGCTCGGTCGCTTTTTCGGTGCGCCCGAGTTTGAATTCGCTGGCCGCCCAGCTGGAGTAAGCCCTGCCGAAGTTGGGGTCGAGCTGTGTCGCCTTCTCGAATAAGGCTGCAGCCTCCTCGTGCCTGCCCGCGAATGCGATATCGAGGGCCGTCGTGTACGCCTGTGCCGCTTCCAGCGACGCGGCGGTAAATGCTTCGGTTGTGGCATCTTCGCCATCCAGCGTCGTGTCGCCGAGCTCTTCGCGAATCTCCTCCGACAGGAGCCCCACAGCCGTCAGCACCGCGCCGGAGTCCCGCGCATCGGAGGAAACGTCGAAGGCGGGCTCGCCAGTCTCAGGGTCAAGGGCCGATAGCTCAATCTCGAAGCCGGCGCCGGCGGCACTGATAGCACCGGCCAGCACGAGATCGACGCCTTCTCGCACCGCCACGAGGCGCGCTGCCGCAACGTCCAGCGCTTCGACGCCACCCTGGAGACTCGTCGCGAGACTCAAGGCCGCGTTGCGTTCGTACGACGTGATGTGGGGCGCACCCTCGACACCAATGACGAGCGCCTGCTCGAGCAATCCGTCGAACAGCGGGTTCCCGGTGTTGTTGCCGAAATCGGCAATCAGTATCGACACGGGATCGGGTTCCTCGACCGGCGTGCCCTCGCTCGTCAGGTTCAGGTACACCGAGAAAGCCAGCGCGACCACCAGTATGCCGATGACGACGAAGTCCATCTTGCGGCTGCCGAGCGGCGCAATGATGGTATCCGTCGGGTCGGCCTGTACCTCGATGCCGTGGTCCGTGAAATCGTAGATCCAGGCCAGCACGAGCGTAACGGGAAAACCGACGACCGCCGCGATGATCATCGCGCGCAGCGCCCAGTCCGGCGCATCGAAAGTCGGCAGCACGATGCTGGCCGCTTCGATAACGATCCAGCAAATGCCGACATAGAGGCCAGCCGTCCGGAAGACCTCGCGCCGCCGCAGTTCTCTGATAAATCGGTTCATTATTCCGGGTAGCCGAGAGGTCCAGGCAACCCGGCGAGTCTAGCACGCAAGGAAACGCATTCGGGGTCAGGCGCCCTCGCGCAGCGCCCGAAACTTGTGGCCACAACTTGCCAGGACCAGGTGCCCATCGGACAATATCCCGGCAATGAGCGAGTCGCCGTTCATCATCGACGTTACCCGGGACAATTACGAACAGGTCATGAAGACCTCGTTCGAAGTGCCGGTGCTGATCGACTTCTGGGCAAACTGGTGTCAACCGTGCCACGCCCTGATGCCGGTACTGGCCAAGCTGGCCGAGGAGTACCAGGGCAAGTTCGTGCTCGGCAAACTGAATACCGAAGACGAACAGGAAATCGCCGCGCAGTTCGGCATCCGCAGCATCCCGAACTGCAAGCTGTTCCGTGACGGCCAACCCGTGGACGAGTTCATGGGCGCCATGCCGGAACAGGCGGTCCGGCAGTTCCTCGACCGGCATGTGGCCAACGAGTCCGACGCCCTGATCGCGCAGGCGCAGCAGCGCTTGCAGGACGGCGACGTCGCGGGCGCACGGACGATCCTGGATGAGCTCCCGGCCGCCGACGCAGACCGGCCCGGCGCCGCTAACCTGCGCCGTCTGCTGCAGTTCGCGGAACAGGTGGCAGACGCCCCCGCAGTGAGCGAACTCGAGGCGCAGCTCGAGACCGAACCGGCCAACTCGCAAGCGCTGCACCAGCTGGCGCTGCGGTTGATCGTTCGGGAAGACTACGACACGGCTGTGGACCTGCTGTTGCGGCTGGTGCAGAACGATCGCGAATTCGAGGACGATGCGGGCCGCCGCGAGCTCCTCAACGTGTTCGAACTGCTTGGCGACGACCCGCGCGTTGGCCAGTATCGGCGGCGCATGGCCAGCCTGTTGCACTAAATTTTGAAAGGAGAACTCGGAATGCAGCTAGGCATGATCGGACTGGGCAAGATGGGCGGCAACATGGCGCGGCGCCTGCGCCGCGCGGGGTTGCAGGTGGTCGGTTATGACCATAGTGGCTCCGAAGTTGAGTCGCTCGCGGCCGAAAGCGGCCTGGTTGCAGCCGAGTCTTTGCAGGCGCTCGTGGACAAGCTCGACACGCCCAGGGTCGTCTGGCTCATGCTGCCTGCCGGCGATATCACCGAAGCGAATGTCAGGGAGTTACAGGGGCTGCTGCAGCCCGGAGACGTCCTGGTTGATGGCGCGAACTCGTTTTATAAGGACTCGATGCGCCGCGGTGAACTGCTGGCCGAGTCGGGCATTCATTTTATCGATGCGGGAGTCTCCGGTGGCGTCTGGGGGCTGGATAATGGCTATGCGCTCATGGTCGGCGGGTCGGACGAGGCGTTTGCCGCCGTGCAGCCGATCATCGAGGCATTGGCGCCGGCAACGGACCAGGGCTGGATCCACGCGGGCCCGGTCGGCAGCGGTCACTTCGTCAAGATGATCCACAACGGCATCGAGTACGGCATGATGCAGGCCTACGCGGAAGGATTCGCGCTGATGAAGGGCCGCGATGATTTCGGCCTCGATCTCGCGGCAATCGCCGAGACCTGGCGGCACGGCAGCGTGGTGCGCAGCTGGCTGCTCGACCTGACCGCCGATGTGCTGGCCGGGGATCAGCACCTCGAAGACGTCGAGCCGTTTGTCGCCGACTCGGGCGAGGGTCGCTGGACCGCGCTCGAGAGCATCGAACAAGGCATTCCCACGCCGGTCATGAGCCTCGCTCTGATGACGCGTTTCGCCAGCCAGGGACAGCAGGACTACTCATCCAAACTGCTGGCGATGATGCGCAACCAGTTCGGCGGTCACGCCGTTCGCTCAGCCGGCGATTGATGCGGCTGCGGCGGGTAGTCGCGATCTATTCAGTTGCACCAATGACCTGCAACCGCTGCTCCGCCCGGTCACGGTCCAGCGCATGTAGCAGCGCAATAAACCGCTCGTCATCATGCAGCGATGCGAAAGCCGGGTCACGCCCCGGCTGGGGCCATCGATCGGCAAACCAGGTGCTACGAACACCCGAGTCAATGGCGGCTTCGAATGCGTTCAGGGCTGCGTCGGTTTCTCCCCGTAGCGCCAATAGCCGGGCGTCAGAAAATCCATATCCCTGTGTCCCCATGCGCTCAGCGCCCGCGATGACATCCAGAGCGCTGTCGATCAGCTGAGTGGCACGGTCCGGCTCGCCGAGGTGCTGATAGGCGATAGCCAGGCATGTCACCTCGGGAAGGTTTCTTGCAGTGATGAACGGCGGGCTTTCAAGCAGGCGCGGGTCGGCTTTCCCCAGCATGTCCCTGGCCAGACCGAAATCACCGGCAAAGGTCGCCAGGCGTCCCACGTAACGATAGTCAGTCGATGGCGGTGTCAGGTGCTGCGCGAGACCTGCGCGCCTGATCTCGAGAGCCGCCTGGTAATTCCCGAGATAGAGCTGTTCGACCCATCGTGCCTCCATTGAAGCCGATCTGATTTGCTCGTAGATTTCACGCGCCTTGTCGTAGTCTTCGAGGTCCAGCCAGATTCGCGCGAGCGAGTTTGCGGCGGAAGTGAAATGCACCTCGGCGGCCCGGCGCCCCCACTCCATACCCGATGCCAGGTCCCCGTCCGCGCGAATGGCCAGGCTGGCAAGGCTCAGGTAGCCGACGGGTTTCGCAGGGTGCATCTCGGTTTCCAGCAGGTAGAGCCGCCGGGCCTCGTCGAAATTCGCGACGCCTTCGTACAGCGCGCCTGCAAAGCGATGCGAATTCGGCGCCAGCGGATCGAGCTCCAAAGCCCGATTGGCATACTCGATGGCAGCATGTATGCGACCCGTGTTGACGAGAAAGTTCGCATACTGCTTGGTGGCATCGGCATTGTTGGGACTGATTGCAAGCGCCTGCCGATACGCCTGGTCGGCCGCATCCCTGTCGAGTGGGTCCCGGCCACCGATCTGCCATGACCAGTGATTCAACATGGCCATCGCGAAGAACGCATCGCTCGATTCGGGATCCAGGGCCAACGCGGATTCAATGGCGGCCCGCGCCTGGCCAAAGGCGACATCCAGTTCCATCTCCGCGTGATTCACGTGCATCTGAATATAGGCAATGGCGAGCGCCGCGTACGCGGGCGCAAATTCGCTATCGATGGCGATAGCTTCCTTGAACAGGGCAATGCTCCTGCGCAGGGAGTCAAGGTCCCGGTTGCGCAGATTCGAATTGCCGGCAAGATAGCGATCGTAGGCGTTGAAGCTCCTGCTTTGATGCGTCCTGAGTTGGCTTGCCGACAGCAGCGGAACCTGCAGCTTATTAACGACGGCCGCAGCTATCGACGACTGAATGGCGAAAATTTCACCAGTGTCGCGATCGAATGTATCCGACCACAAATGGCTGCCGTCCGCTGCGTTTATCAACTGTGCCGTTACCCTGATCCTGTCGCCGCTCTGACGCACGCTTCCCTCCACGAGGTAGTTCGCGTCTAACGCTTCGCCAATTTCCCGCAAATCGTCCTGTTTATCCTTGTAGGCAAATGACGAAGTCCGCCCGATGACTTTCAGCCCATCCAGCTGTGCCAGGACGTTGAGCAGTTCCTCGGTTAGCCCGTCGGCGAAGTAATCGTTTTCGGGATCATCGCTCATGTTGACCAGAGGCAGCACGGCGATGGTTGGCGCCTCACCTCTCGCACTCGGAATCGGCGGCGACGCGCCGTCAGCTCCAATCCGGTTGTACATACCGACCGCGGCCAGCCCGACGGCGGCCAGCAGCGCACCAAGCAACAGGTAGTCCCCGGAATGAAGCGCTGTTGTTCCGGTGGCAACCGCCGGGCGCGTGCGCACCAGGCCCTCCGGTCCCAGGTCGTAGCGCCACCCGAGGATCAGGGCGACCGGAAATCCGATAGCGAGCAGCACCACCAGCATGGTCATGGCGCTCCCGGTCAGGCCGATAGCTGGAAATACGACGTCGGCGATCTGCAGCAGGAGCCAGGCGGACACGGCATAAGCCGCAGCAACTCGAAACACCCGCCGGCGTTTCAGCTCTCGAAAAGTTGCGACCAGCCGTGCGGAAACGCGGGCCATGCCGGGCTGTTCCTTACATTCAGACGGTTGCTCTTAACTATGCCACGCATCCGGATCAAGTGCCGGCCCTGGCTCGCCCGGGAGCGTGCCTGCGATTGCGGCGCTGGAATGACGCCCTTAGACTGGGCGCCATCCCGACAGTAGAACACCAACAAGGGCGCCGCAATGAGACATCTGTCACTCCTGTTCGTATTCCTGGCCCTCGCAGCTTCCGCCGGCTACGCCGCGGAAAAAGACGGCCTCGCTGACCACCCGTTCGCCAACCTCGCACTCCGGCACATCGGCCCGGCCATTACGTCGGGACGTATCTCCGACTTCGCGTTCCATCCCGAGCGCAAACAGGAGTACTACGTGGCTGTGTCGTCGGGCAACGTGTTCAAGACCACGAACAACGGCATTACCTGGGAAGCGATATTCGAGAACGAAGGATCCTATGCGACCGGCGTCGTGACGCTCGACCCGAGCGACCCGCACACGGTCTGGGTGGGCACCGGCGAGAACAACGCGCAGCGCAGCGTCGGCTACGGCGATGGCGTTTACAAATCCACCGACGGCGGCAAGTCGTGGACGAACATGGGCCTCAGGGACTCGGGGCACATCAGCCAGATCTGGGTCGACCCGAACGACTCCAACACCGTGCTCGTGGCGGCGCAGGGCCCGCTGTGGAACTCCGGCGGCGACCGCGGCCTTTACAAGACCACCGATGGCGGCGAGACCTGGGAAGCCATCCTGACCGTGGACGAGCACACGGGCGTCAACGAGTTCGTCGTGGACCCGCGCAACGCCGACAATATCGTCGCGTCCACCTACCAGCGCCGCCGCCACGTCTGGGTGCTGATCAACGGCGGCCCGGGCAGCGCGATCCACAAATCCACCGACGGCGGCAAGACCTGGACAAAAGTCGAGTCCGGCCTGCCTTCGAAGGACCACATGGGCCGCATCGGCCTGGCCGGCGCGCCCTCCGACCCGGACATGATCTACGCCATCGTCGAGGCCAGCGACGCGGAGAAAGGCGTCTACCGCTCCACCGACTTCGGCGCTACGTGGGAGAAGCGGTCGGACTACATGACGACCAGCCCGCAGTACTACAACGAGCTCATCGTCGACCCGAAAGACTCCGATCGCGTCTACGCGATGAACACGTTCACCAACATGACCGAGGACGGCGGCAAGACCTGGTCGGCGCTGAGCCTCGACTGGCGCCACGTCGACGACCATGCGCTCTGGATCGACCCCGACTTCACCGAGCACCTGATCATCGGCGGCGACGGCGGCATTTACGAGAGCTGGGATCGCGGCAATACCTGGCGGCACGTGCGCAACCTGTCGATAACGCAGTTCTACCGTATCCAGCCCGACAACGACGAGCCGTTCTACAACGTCTGCGGCGGCACCCAGGACAACAACTCCCTGTGCGCACCGTCGCGGACGACCGTCATCCACGGCATCACCAACTCCGACTGGACCCTGATCCTGGGCGGTGACGGCTACAAGCCGCAGAGCGACCCGGAGAACCCGGACATCATCTACACGCAGTACCAGTATGGCGGCCTGGCGCGCTACGACCGGCGCACGCAGGAGCGCGTGTTCATTGCGCCGCATCCCGGCAGCGGCGAAAAGCAGTACAAGTGGAACTGGAATACACCGCTGCTGATCAGTCCGCACGACAACGAGCGCATCTATTACGCCGCCGAGAAGCTGTTCCAGTCTGACGACCGTGGCAACACCTGGCGCGCCATCAGCCCGGACCTGACCCGACAACTCGACCGCAACAAGCTCGAGGTCATGGGTCGCGTCTGGGGGGTCGACACTATCGCCAAGAACGACTCGACGTCGATGTACGGCGCCGCCATTGGATTGTCCGAGAGCCCGATCGTCGAAGGGCTGATCTACGTCGGCACGGATGACGGCGTCATGAGCGTCACCGAGGACGGCGGCGAGAACTGGCGCAGCGTTGACAGCTTCCGCGGCGTTCCCGACATGTCGCTGATCGAGGACGTTATTGCCTCGGTGCACGACGCCGACGTGGCGTACGCCACTATCGATAACCACAAGCGTGGCGACGACAAGCCTTACGTACTGCGCACCGACGACCGCGGCCGCAGCTGGTCGCTGATCTCGGGCAACCTGCCGGAGCGCGGCACGGCGCACACGATTGCCGAGGATCACGTCGACCCGAACCTGCTGTTCGTCGGCACCGAGTTCGGCCTGTTCTTCACGCAGGACGGCGGCGAAAAATGGCGCCAGCTCAAGGGCAACTTCCCGACGATCTCCGTGCGCGACATCGAGATTCAGCGGCGCGAATCCGACCTCGTTGTCGGCACTTTCGGCCGCGGCATTTACATACTCGACGACTACTCGCCGCTGCGCACCGCCGCTCGCGACGTCAAGGGCGAGGACGCGCGCCTCTTTGCCGTCAAGGACCCGTGGCTGTACGTCGAAGGCGATCTTTGGGACGGACGTGAGAAAGGCTCCATGGGCGCCGAGTTCTTCACGGCGCCGAACCCACCTTTCGGCGCGGTGTTCACTTACTACCTCGACAAGGAACTCAAGTCCCGCGCAAAGACACGCCGCGCGGCCGAAATGGAGATCGAGAAAGACAACGGCGACACGCCCTACCCGTCGTGGGAAGCTCTGCGCGCTGAAGATCGCGAAGAAGCGCCCGCAATACTGCTGATCGTGAAGGACGCGGCCGGCAATGTCGTGCGCCAGGTCCCGGGCGAAACCAAGGCCGGCCTGCATCGCACGGCATGGGACCTGCGCCTGCCCGCCACCGACCCGGTCGTGCTCGAGCAACCGGCGTTCAGGCCTTACTGGGACCAGCCGCCGCGCGGCCCGCTCGCGGTGCCGGGTGACTACTCGGTGACGCTGGCCAAGCGGCAGGACGGCGAGCTCGTCGAACTCGGCGAGGCGCAGTCCTTCACCGTGAAGCCGCTGCCGCTGAGTCCTGAAACGAGCAACGACCCGGCCGGCGTGCTGGCCTTCAAGCAGAAAGCCGGCGAGCTGCACCGGGCCGTGCAAGGCGCTGTCGCACACAGCGCCGAGCTGCGGAATCGTATCGCCCATCTCAAGGCAGGCCTGCGCGATACGACGCGCGCCACTGAAGCGGACGAGCAGGCGCTGCGCGCCATCGAAGCTCGTTTGGCCGATGTCAGCGTAGCGCTCGAAGGCGATTCGACCGTGGCTTCGCGCAATGAACCGACGCCGTGGTCGATCGCGCAGCGCGCGGCCATCGTGTACCAGTGGTTGCTGGACTCACAGGCCGATGTGCCGGGCCTGTACGCGGAGTCCTACGCCATCGCCGCCGACGAGTTCGCAACGGCCCTGCGCGATCTGCAGGCGATCAGCCGTGACCTCGGCGCGCTGGAACAACGACTCGAGTCGCTCGGTATTCCGTGGACACCCGGCCGCGCGCCGGGCTGGCAGGCCGACTAGCTAGGGCCGCGGGGCCACGTCGGCGAACGACGTGGTCCGGTAGCGCCGGAATTCGAGCTGCCCGGACCAGTAGTCCGCTGGCAGGCCGCACTTGGTTTTGAGCGCGGCGAGGAATTCGCTCGCTCGCGGTAACGACTCCCAGACCTTGGGCAGGAAGGTCGCCCGCTTTGTTCCGGCAACAATGACGAGGCCATCCGTGCCCGGCCGCAGCTGCTCGAGCAGGTCCTGCTCGTCACTGACGGTCATCGGTTCCATGGGCGATAGCACGGCGACCTCGAGGGCCAGGGCCGCGAGCTCGTGTTCCCCGACCGGGGTGAACCGCGGGTCCCGGAACGCCGCCTGGAACGACGAGTGCGCGACATCCTCGGCAAGCGGACGAATCGCCTCGAGAGCGCCGCAGCAGCCGCGCAGTTCGCCCGCGAGGCGCAGCGTCGTAAACGTCGCGCGCGGTTCGGTTAGCGGCGCGGGCAACTGGTCGCAGCGCACGGGCAGCGGTTCGCTGTGGGCAAGACCATGTTCGATCGAGCCGCGAGCCAGGCGCAGCAGTTCCGTGCCGACCAGGTCCTGCCGCTCAGGCGAGTGCATAGGCCCCGTACCCGACGACGCGCTGCCGGTCGCCAGCGGTGTCGCCCGAATTCCTGACGTCGAGCGTGTGTACCTGCAGGCCGTGTCCCTGCGCGGCAAGCAGCAGGCCGTTCAGCGCGTACGCGCCACAGGCCTCCTCGCCCTGCAGCGTCGTCTCTCGCGCTTCGATGCGCGCCGTGGTCCTCGCATCGATCTGCTGCGCGTCGTCATACGCATGAAAGTGCGACAGGTCCGAGCTGACGACGATCAGCGTTTCCTCGCCGCCCCAGAGCGCCTCGATTACGGCCTCGACTTCACGTGCGGGGCAGACGCCGACAACGATCGGCACCAGTTTGAAGTCATCGAGGACCGTCTGCAGGAACGGCAGGTGCACCTCGAGGCTGTGCTCCAGCGCGTGCGCCTCATCGGACACCTGGGTGCCGGGCTGCGCAAGCGCCTGTTCGACGCCTTTCGCATCGATCGTTACGTCACCGAGTGGCGTTGCGAAGGCGTCCACCGACGGCAGCGCCATCCCCTGCAGGTACACGCGATGCGCCGGGCCGATCAGGACCACCCGGCGGATGCGGTCCCGCCGGCCCTCGAGCAGGCGGTAGGCGCAGGCCGCGGTCGGGCCCGAATACGGGTAACCGGCGTGCGGCGCGATGATCGCCTTGGCATCGCGAACGGTGGCGGGCGCCGCGGCAAGCAGGTCCGTCACCGTGCGCTGCAGCTTGGCCGTGTCGGCCGGGTAGAACATGCCGGCGACTGCTGCCTGTCGGGCGGTCATGGCTGTACCCGCTGTCGCTGTGTCATGCTTGTCAACTGGGGTTTGAACGCCATATCTCAAGGATGCAGGAAACCATCGTCAGCACCAAGTACTGGCACCGCGAGGCCGACGGGCGCCTGCAATGCGACGTCTGCCCGCGCCACTGCCGCCTGCGCGAAGGCCAGCGCGGCCTGTGCTACGTGCGCCAGCGACTGGGCGACGAGGTCAAGCTGGTTACCTACGGACGATCATCCGGATTCTGCGTCGACCCCATCGAGAAGAAGCCGCTCAATCACTTCTACCCGGGCAGCAGCGTGCTGTCATTCGGCACGGCGGGTTGCAACCTGGCCTGCAAATTCTGCCAGAACTGGGACATGAGCAAGTCGCGCGAGATGGACACACTCGCGGACAGCGCCAGCCCGGAGCGTCTCGCCGAGGTAGCTGCCGAACTCGGGTGCCGCAGCATCGCCTACACGTACAACGACCCGATCATCTTCCTCGAGTACGCCGTCGACGTGGCAGCGGCCTGCCGTGATAAAGGCGTGAAGTCAGTCGCCGTGACGGCCGCTTACGTCGATCCCGAGCCGCGCGTCGAGTTCTTCCAGGCAATGGACGCGGTCAACGTCGACCTCAAGGCCTTCACCGACCGTTTCTATCACAAGATCTGCGGTGGCCATCTCGCGCCGGTCCTCGAGACCCTCGAGTACATCCACCGCGAGACGGACGCCTGGCTGGAAACAACGACCCTGCTGATCCCGGGACACAATGACTCGGATCGGGAGATCCACGAGATGACTCAATGGGTCGTCGATCATCTCGGGCCGGACGTGCCGATGCACTTTTCCGCATTCCACCCGGACTGGAAGATGCTCGACGTACCTGCTACCCCGATCGCTACGCTGCGCCGCGCACGCCAGATCGCCATCGACAACGGTGTCCACTTCGCCTACACGGGCAACGTCCACGACCGTGACGGCGACACTACCTGGTGCCCCGGCTGCGGGGAACCCATCATCGAGCGGGATTGGTACGAGCTGGGCGCCTGGTGCCTCGACGCGAATGGCGCCTGCAGCAACTGCGGCACCCGGGTTGCCGGTCATTTCGACGCGGCGCCGGGCCATTTCGGCGCCAGGCGCGTGCCGGTACGTCTCGCGAATTGACGGGCGTCAGTCCTCTTCGCGCCCGACGGGGACCACCGTGACCGGATAACGGCCGTCGCGAATCAGGCCCTGCGACACGCTGCCCATGAACATCTCGGCCACCATGCCGCGACCGTGGCTACCGACGACGATCAGGTCGCTGTCCTGTTTCTCGGCCATTTCGAGAAGCGCTTCGACCGTGGGTCCCTGGACCAGTATCGCCTTGGTATCCACGCCGTCCTCCCGCAGCCTGTCGGCATACTTCTGCAGCCTACGATGTTCGTCACGCAGCTCCTTGGCCACCTGGCCTCTCACAACTTCGGGGCCGGCGTCGTAGCCGACGAAGTCCGGCTCGGGCTCCGCGGCATGCACGATCCAGACGGATGCATCCAGGCTCGCCGCAAGGCGCCTGGCAACCCTGAGGATGAGGTCCGTCGGGTCGGAAAAGTCGATTGCCACCAGCAGCTTCATGCGTGTCTCCTTTCAGTCGCTCAGCCCGGGAGCGTCGATAACGTCACGGATACTCTGGCCCCGATCCTCGAGATAGCGTTGCTCGAGCACCGGCATGATTCGCCGGCTGAAGTCGTCCTGGCTCTTGCGGCTGAGGTGTGACCACTCGGGGATTTCCAACCCGGTGGACAGTTCCTCGTAGTCCATCGCGTTGATCCACACCGCATCGACTCCCTCCGCCATAGGCTCCCAGGTGAGCTCGCGATAACGGGTCGCAAGATCATGATCCAGATATTTGCCGCTGCTGGGCATACGGACAAATACGACATCACCGCCCCGCTCGCGCAGCTGCTCGACGAGCGGCGCGAAAAACTCGATCGCCGATTCGGCCATCTCCGCCATGCGCTCCTCCTCTTCCGGCGGGCGGCCCAGACCCAGCATCCAGAACGCGAGGATCTGCTCGTTGTCGAAGCTACCCTCGACTTCCACCGGCCCCCACATGTCGGTCTGGCGATCAGCATAGTGGTGGCCCAGCTTCCACTCGCCGGCATTCAGGTCCCACACACCCTCACGGTCCGGGAAACTCGAGTAATGGTCGATCAGCTCGAACAGCTTGAAGCCGTCATCGAGAAAGCCCAGGTGGTGCGACAACATCACGTGGATGCGATGGCCAATCAGCTCTGAAGGTGACGGGTTCTCATACCAGTGCAGCGCCTCCTCGCCGAAGAAGCCTTCGTTGAGGCGATTGAACAGAAACGTGGTTACCCCCACCAGGGCGAGACCGTCAAAGTCGGTGTTCTCGACGATGTCCTGCAGGAACAGCGCCGGTCCCGTGCCGGCAATCGCCATCTGCAGCGGCCGCGTCCCCAGCTCATCCTCGAGGATATCGAGGTCGGCGGCCCACAGCATACGGCTGGACCCGAGCAACACGACTCGATAGCCGTGCCCGGCCTCGTCCAGCTTGCGCCGCTCTTCGGCCCACTGGGCCGTAAAGTTGGTGAAGCCGTCGTAGTCGCCTGGCACGTGCTGCATTTCACGCGCCTTCAGTTCCCAGCCGACCATCGCGACAACGACAAGCATGACGCACAGCAGCCACGCCGCACCCCAGTTGCGCTCGGGTACCTCGCGGTACGGAATATCAGAACTGGAAATAGATGAAGGCATTGCCCGAACCCTGGGTGATGATGATAAGGAACAGCATGACGGCGAGCGACACGCCGATCAGCCACGTGGGTGCTTTCTGTACAACGGCCTCGATGCTCGTGTCGCGCATGCGCCAGTGAATGCCGACCATCGCGGTGATCGTAACGGCGACCTGGATGATCCACAGCGTCGGCAACGGCGTACCCGCATCGGCCGGCGCGAAGCCGAACATCGACGTGATCATGCGCCACGCCGTGCCGAAGTCCTGGGCACGGAAAAACACCCAGGTTACGTTGACGAGCAGATAGGTGAGCAACGCGAGCCACACGCGGTACAGCCAGGTCTGAGCGATGGCCGCGCCGGCGAATCGCCCGCGGAGAAATCGCTCGACCGCAAGGTACAGGCCGTGCAATCCGCCCCACACCACGAACGTCCAGCTCGCGCCGTGCCACAGGCCGCCGAGCAGCATCGTCACCATCAGGTTGACGTACGTTCGGCCGGGCCCCTTGCGGTTACCGCCGAGCGGGATGTAGAGGTAGTCGCGCAACCAGGTAGACAGTGAAATGTGCCAGCGGCGCCAGAAGTCCGAGAATCCGATAGCCGCGTAGGGGAAACGGAAGTTGTTCGGTAACGAGAAGCCCAGCGTCATCGCCACCCCGATCGCGGTCGTCGAGTAGCCGGCAAAATCGCAGAAAATCTGTCCCGAGAACGCCAGCGTGCCCAGCCAGGCGTCCCAGAAGCTGACATGCTCCCCGGCGCTGAAGACTTCCTCGGCGGCCGGCGCCAGCAGCCCGTCGGCGATAACTACCTTCTGGAAAATGCCCAGCACCATCAGGCCCAGACCCCAGCCGAGCTGCTTCAGCGTGGCGATGTGGGGCACCGCGAACTGCGGTATGAGGTGTGTCGGGCGCACGATCGGACCCGCGACCAGCTGCGGGAAAAAGGTCACGAACAGCGCGAAGTCGAGGAACGACTTCGACGGTTCGGCGCGCCGGAGGTATACATCCAGCGAGTACGCCATTGTCTGGAAGGTGTAGAAGGAAATGCCGACCGGCAGCACGATGTCCCAGCCCGGCGCCTGCCACTCGATGCCCACGAGCGACATCAGCCCGACCCAGTTCTCGAGCAGGAAGTTGCCGTACTTGAAAAAGCCCAGGATGCCGAGATTGACGAGAATCGACAGGGTCAGCAGCATGCGGCGGCGGGCTTTACCCTGCTCGACAAACATTTTCTTCGCAACGAACCAGTCCACGAGCGTCGAGATCCACAGAAGGACCACGAACGGCGGGTTCCAGGCCGCATAGAACAGGTAGCTGGCCAGCAGCAGGTTGATCTTCTTCGCTCGCCATGGAAACGGCGAGTAGTGCAACGCGAGCACGATCGCGAAGAAGACGACGAACGTCAGCGAATTAAACAGCACTTGTGGTGCCCCCAGTTTTTATTCTTATTTTTGGTCAGTATAGCTGGCCCGGCGCGTCGGGAGAGCCTTGACAACGCGCAATCGTCCGAAAGCAAGGCCTTTCGGCGGCCAAAGGGTATCGGGGAAACTGGTGGCCAGGGGCGGAATCGAACCACCGACACGCGGATTTTCAATCCGCTGCTCTACCAACTGAGCTACCTGGCCATACAGGTGGGCGGGCTATTAGACCGACGTCGGGCCCGCCAGTCAAGGGCGTG
>JASJCH010000094.1 GCA_030066075.1 Woeseiaceae bacterium | reverse complement strand
GGGGATGCCGAGCTGCTCTACGATTCGATCCAGCAGTTACTCAACTTGCCGGGCGATACGCGCCTGTTCATGTGCCACGACTACATGCCGGGCGGCCGCGAACTGCGCTGGATGTGCACGGTCGACGAGCAGCGCAGCGAGAACATCCACGTCAACGAGACTGTCGACAAGGCGGGTTTCGTCAAAATGCGCCAGGAGCGCGACGCCTCGCTGGACCTGCCGGGTTTGATTGTCCCCTCGATTCAGGTCAACATTCGTGCAGGACATTTGCCCGATGCCGAGAGCAACGGCATCGCGTATTTGAAGACGCCCATCGACACACTCTGAGCAGCCGCACGCGGAGACCCCATGTTCGAAACGCTGCAGCCCATGCCAGCGGACGCGATTCTCGGACTGATTGCCGAGCATCGAGACGATCCCCGGCCCGAGAAAATTGACCTCGGCGTCGGCGTCTACCGGGACGCCGAGGGCCGGACGCCGATACTGAATTCGGTGAAAAAGGCGGAGCGACGCCTGCTCGACAGCCAGGACAGCAAAGCTTATCTCGGCACCGCGGGCGCGCCGCAGTTCAATGCCGGTATACAGGATCTGACGTTTGCAGATTCAGTGGACGCCGAGCGGCTGGTGACGATCCAGACGCCGGGCGGCTCCGGGTCCCTGCGCGTCGCCGCCGGGTTGCTGCTCCGTGCGCGACAGTCGGTCTCGGTGTGGGTCAGCGAGCCGACCTGGGCGAACCATATCCCGCTGCTTGGCGGCGCGGGCCTGGAACTCAAGCCTCATCCTTACTATGACACCGACCGACATGTGATTAACGTCGACGCGATGCTGGACACGCTGCGCAAGGCGCCGGTCGGCGATGTCGTACTGTTGCACGCGTGTTGCCACAACCCGTCGGGGCTCGATCCAACCGAAGATGAGTGGCGCGCGATCGTCGGCGTCATCGCCGAGCGCGAGCTGCTGCCGTTCATCGACATGGCCTACCAGGGTTTCGCGCGCGGAGTCGATGAAGACGCCTTCGTGATTCGCGAACTCGCGGCGCGCGTCCCCGAACTGGTTGTCTCCAACTCGTGCTCCAAGAACTTCGGCCTGTACCGGGATCGCGTCGGTTCGCTGTCGTTCCTGGCCGCGGATGCCGCCAGCCGGGACGTGGTGTCGAGCCAGGCCAACAACTATGTGCGCACGCTGTACTCGATGCCGCCCGATCACGGCGCGGCCGTCGTCAGCATGATTCTCGCCGATGCTGCGCTGCGCGGCGAGTGGCTGGATGAAGTGACGGCCATGCGGGCGCGCCTGGAGGCAATGCGGTCACTGCTCAACGATGCCCTGCAGGCGAGGAATCCCTCCCGCGATTTCTCGCACCTCATGCGAGCTACCGGCATGTTCTGCTTCCTCGGCATCTCGCCTGAAGAAGTCCAGCGACTCAAGAAGGAGTTCGGCGTCTACATGGTCGACTCGAGCCGTATCAACGTCGCGGGCATCACCGAGCAGAACGTCGGCTACCTCGCCGACGCTATCGCTGCCGTCGTTTGACGAATGCGCCAACCCGCGCAGCCAGCGCGAGTACCGCAAGTCCGATCAGGATTGCATTGACCGGCGCCAGATCATCGAGGCTGCGCGGCACCTGTGAGTCGAGGAATGCGACGAACAGCACAAACACGCCGAGCTTGTGCAACACCTTCCAGGCCTTTGGGCCGATAGCGCGCGCCGGCGCCCCGAACGAAGTGATTACCATCAGGTACATCAATCCGTAAACCAGCGCCGCGGGCACATTGAGTATTGCGGCCAGCGTAAATTCGGGCACGCGGTCGACCTTGTACAGGATCATGCCGAGGTGGCCGCTGTGGATGCCCGCAAATGCAACACCGAATTGGCGCCGGTTGCGTAGCAGCCGTGCCGTCCAGCCGCGACGCAACAGCTCCTGCAACGGCCGCGCCGCGAAGACGACAATCAGGACCAGGAAGGCGATACGGCCGCTGTTGCGCAACGCGAAGTCCAGGCTCTCGAGACTCCGGTCGTGCGCAATGATCCAGGCGGCGGCAGCGATTCCTGTCAGCGCGACGGCGCCGATGAAGGTTGCCGCGGTGCGCTGGTCAGTCGTCACGGCCGTGCATCGGCTGCCAGAATATCCGGCTGTTCTCGTCGATGCCCAATCGTGCAGCCGTGCCCGCGTTAAGCTCCAGTACGAAGGCAACCGGTTCTTTGGCGGACAGTGATTTGAGGGACTGGGGTTCGGTATTGGCAATGACCGAGGACACCGTGCCGTCCAGCCGTGCAAACACGATATCGAGCGGGATGAACGTGTTCTTCATCCACATGGAGGCGACGCGGTCGCCGGCGTAAACAAACAGCATGCCGGTGGTCGCGGGCAGTTCGCGAACGAACATCAGTCCGCGGCTGCGCTGCGCATCGGTCAGTGCAACGTAGATGTCGAAGCGGTAGCACGCCCAGCGGCTGGCCTCGACGACCAGGACGTCCTTGTTGAAGCGGGCATCGAGGTCCTCGTTGGCCGATGCCGGGATGGCGATCGCCGCGAGCCATACCAGGGTCAACCAGCGTCTCACGAAGCCGCCCAGTCGAGCAGGCCGGAGAACCGCAGTTCGGGCACCGAGATGCTGGATTCGCCGTTAACCTCGGGCAGCGGCGCGACGCAGTACAGTGCGCCGGCGACCGAGTAACGGTTGCCCGTTTCGTCGAGGGACTGCACGGCGCCGACCTCGACCAGGCAATTGCTCGTGTCCGGCGTGCTGAAGAAGCGACCGTTGCCGGCTTCGATCAGCGTCACGTTGGCGTCGAACTCGGCGGGACCGCTGTCACGCCCAAAGCCCGGTAACGCGACGATAAACACGAGTTCAACGCCGGTGCCGCGGTCTTCGGCCGCGAGCCGCAGGCGCACGCCCTGGCCCTCCGGCCGCGGCATGCCTGTGCACTCGAGGTCGTTCTTCGTCCAGTCGAGCCGAGTCTCGATTGCGCCGTACAGATCCGCGGCCAGGAAGCCGTCGTCGCCGCAGCGCAGGACGAGCTCCTCCTCGTCTGCCGTTACGGGGATGTCAGCCCCCGAATTGCAGGCGCCGAGCAGCAGGCAGGCGCATATTGTGTGAATTCTGGACAATGGGTCCTGTCGGTAGAGTTCGAGCGAGCGTGCATTATGACCGAATTTCGAGCGACCGGTTGGCTCGATGATGCATCCTCTCTACAATGTCGGCCCGCTTTTCTCCGGAGTAGTGAATGAGCGTCGTACAACAATTCCAACAGCTCGAGGCGCATGCAAGTAGCCTGATCATCGGGCAGTCACACCTTATTAACCGCATGCTCATTGCCCTGCTGTGCGACGGCCACCTGCTCGTGGAGGGGGCGCCCGGACTGGCGAAGACTCGCGCCATCAAGGTGCTCGCCGAGAGTATCGAGGGCGATTTCCATCGGCTGCAGTTCACTCCGGACCTGCTGCCGGCTGACCTGACCGGCACCGATATCTATCGGCCACAGCAGGGCACCTTCGAGTTTCGCAAGGGGCCGTTGTTTCACAACCTGATCCTCGCCGATGAGATCAACCGCGCGCCCGCCAAAGTCCAGTCGGCGCTGCTGGAGGCGATGGAGGAACGCCAGATCACCGTGGGCGATCGCAGTTACGAGCTTGACGACCTGTTCATGGTCATGGCGACGCAGAACCCGATCGAGCAGGAGGGCACTTACCCGCTGCCCGAGGCGCAGCTCGACCGCTTCCTGCTGCACGTCGAGGTGTCCTACCCGACGATCGAGGACGAGCGCCGCATCCTCGTGCTCAATCGCGACGAGGCCAAGGCCGGCGACCGCGATCCGTTCCAGCCGCCGGAACTGCTGTCGGTCGAATCGATCATGCAGGCCCGGCAGGACATCCTGCGGCTGCACCTGGCGGAGGAGCTCGAGGCCTACATCGTCAATCTCGTGGTGGCGACGCGCGACCCGGGTCGCGTCGACGATTCGCTCGACGGCCAGGTCATGTACGGCGCCAGCCCGCGCGCCAGCATGGGCATCGACCGGGCCGCACGCGCGCACGCGTGGCTGGCCGGCAGGGACTACGTCGGCCCGGAGGATATCCAGGCAGTTGCCTCCGACGTGTTGCGCCACCGCCTCGTGCTGAGTTTCGAGGCCGAGGCCGACGGCGTCACCGAGAACTCGGTGATTGAACGGCTCCTCGACAGCGTCGGAGTTCCCTAGGCGGTACGTCGATGGTGGTACTCGATCATCTGCCCGAAGATGCCTCGCCGGTGAGCGTGAGCCAGGCGGGTCTCATCCGGCTCAATGCGCCGGCGCGCGCGATCGCGCTGGACGTGATCCGCGTGAACTCGCTGCAGACCGGCGCTTACGTGTCGCACTTTCGAGGCCGCGGCATGGAATTCGACGAGTCACGCCCCTACCAGCCGGGCGACGACCCGCGCAGTATCGACTGGCGCGTCACGGCCCGCAGCACGACGGCCTACACCAAGCTGTTTCGCGAGGAACGCGAGCGCCCCGTACTCGTCGTGGTCGACCTGCGCGCCAACATGCACTTCGCGACGCGCGGCTGCTTCAAATCGGTCAACGCCAGCCGGGCGGCGGCGCTGCTGTCGTGGGCAGCGCATCATCGCGGCGACCGCCTCGGCGGACTGATCTTCGGCAACACCACGCATCGCGAGCTGAAGCCGCGCCTGGGGCGCCAGGCCGCGTTACGCTATGTTCACCAACTCGCGGAGCACCCCGACTGGCAAAGCCGTGCGCTCAGTGATGACGGCGAGGCGGCGTTCATCCAGGCGATGTCGGCGTTGCGCAGGGTTGCGCGGCCGGGCAGCCTCGTCGTCGTGCTCAGCGACTTCCTCGGGTTCTCGCGCAGCGTGCAGTCCTACCTGTCGAGCGTGGCGCGGCACAATGAGGTGCTGGCGGTATTTCTCAACGACCCGATCGAGCGGCGCCTGCCGCCGCCGGGTCGCTATCGCCTGGTAGCCGACGACGAAGAGCTGGCCATCGACACGCATGTCAAAGCCGCGCGCCGCGATTACCGTGACGCGTTCGAAGAGCGTGTCGAGGAACTCGAGGCTTTCTGCCGGCGTTACGGTGTGCACCTGATGCCGCTGTCGACCGAGGACGATCCCGTCAGTGCGCTGCAGACCGCGCTGGGGCGCAGGACGCATTAGGCGGATGAGGCACTAATGGATCCGAAGCAGATTCCGCTGCGCGACCTGCACCTGCCCGAGGCTATCGGCTGGTGGCCGCTGGCGCCCGGTTGGTGGTTCGTGATCGCGCTGACGCTGATTGCGCTCGGCTACCTGCTGCACCTTTATGTACAACACCGTGCGCGTGGCGCCGCGCGTCGTCACGCGCTGCGCCAACTCGACGCGTTGACGGCGGAGTTCGAGCAGCATGGCAACGCCGTGGCCTTCAGCAGCAGCCTCTCCGAGCTCCTGCGCCGCACGATGCTCGCCTATGCGCCACGCAATGACGTGGCCGGCCTGACAGGCGAGGACTGGTTGCAGTGGCTCGACCGCGACCTCGACCAGCCGCGCTTCCAGGGCGAGACCGGACGCAAGTTGCTCGAGCTGCCATACCGCCGTCCGGACGACGACCTGTCGGCACTGGACCTCGTCGATGTGGTTGCTGCTG
Organism: Woeseiaceae bacterium; assembly: GCA_030066075.1. Lineage (GTDB taxonomy): Bacteria > Pseudomonadota > Gammaproteobacteria > Steroidobacterales > Woeseiaceae > UBA1847. The sequence continues at coordinate 2,581 of JASJCH010000094.1, read as the reverse complement.
TGCGGCAACGCCTGGCGACCCCGGTGGGGGGGCAACGCTGATGTGGTCGCTGGCCTGGCCCTGGGCGCTGCTCGCGCTGCCGCTGCCGCTGCTACTGCGCAAGCTCGTGCCGGAATCGCCGAGCCTGCAGGATGCCGGGTTGCGGGTCCCGTCGCTGGCCGTGTTCGACGTGCTGTCCGGTCGCCCCGACCGCGAGCAGATGCTCACCTGGCGATTCTGGGTTGCGGCGGTCGCGTGGGTACTGCTCGTCGTCGCGGCCGCCCGGCCCGAGCGTATCGGTGACGAACTCGACATCCCGGTTGCGGGGCGCAACCTGATGCTGGCGGTCGACCTGTCGGGCAGCATGGACCAGAAGGACTTCGAACTCGGCAACCGGCGCGTCGACCGGTTGACGGCGACCAAGGCCGTGGCGTCCGACTTCATCGGCCGCCGCGAGGGAGACCGCATCGGCCTGATCCTGTTCGGCGAACGTGCTTACCTGCAGGTGCCGCTCACGCTCGACCGCGAGACCGTAAAGGTGTTGCTCCTCGAGGCGTTTATCGGCCTCGCCGGTGAGAAGACCGCGATTGGCGACGCGATCACGCTGGCGGTCAAGCGTATCCATGACCAGGAGGCCGACGCCAGCGAGCAGGTGCTGATCCTGCTCACCGACGGCGCCAACACGGCCGGCGAGATCGATCCGCTCAAGGCCGCGCAGCTTGCACAACAGGTCGGACTGCGTGTTTACACGATCGGCATTGGCGCGGAGCAGATGGAGGTGTCTTCGCTGATCGGCGGGCGCCGCAACATCAACCCGTCCGCGGACCTGGACGAAGAGACGCTGACGGCCATCGCCGAGCTAACGGGCGGACGCTACTTCCGCGCCAAGGACACGGCCGGATTGCAGGATATCTACCGCCTCGTCGACGAACTCGAACCGGTTGACGAGCCCGAGGCCGGGTTCCGCCCGGTCAAGTCCCTGTATTACTGGCCGCTCGGTGGTGCGCTGGCGCTTGCCGGCCTGCTATGCCTGTTGAGCCTGCTGCAGAGCCTGGGCCTGCGGCGCGTTGGCGGGGTGCAGCCCGATGCCGGCTGATTTTCACTTCCTGCGTCCCGAGTGGCTCTGGGGTATCCCGGTCGTCATCGCTTGCGCCGTGCTGCTGGCGCGCAGACATCTCGGCCCGGGCAACTGGCAGAAAGTGGTCGATGCGGCGCTGGCCCCGCACGTGCTGTCGACGACAGCGACCCGCCGCGCCGATCCGCGCTGGTGGTTGCTCGGCATCGGCGGGGTCATCGCGATCCTGGCGCTCGCCGGTCCCGCCTGGGAGCGGGTCGAGCAGCCCGTGTTCCGCTCCGACCAGGCGCTGGTCGTGGCGCTGGATTTGTCGCGGTCCATGGATGCCCAGGACCTCGCGCCGAGCCGGCTGACTCGCGCCCGCCTCAAGATACTCGACCTCCTGGAGCGGCGCGGCAGCGGCCAGACCGCGCTCGTCGTGTACTCGTCCAATGCGTTCACGGTAACGCCACTGACGACCGACACCGACACGATTGCGGCCCTGGTCAACAGCCTCAGCACCGATATCATGCCCAGCCGGGGCAGCTACCCGATAGCCGCTATCAACAAGTCTCGCCAGCTCCTGGAGCAGGCGGGCATCGGCATCGGGGAGATCCTGTTGATCACCGACGGCGGCTCATCGCCGGCGGCCGAGCGGGTGGCGCGCGACTTGCGCGGCTCGGGCTTCACGCTGTCCGTGCTCGGCGTCGGTACGAACGAGGGCGCGCCGATCCCGCGCGTGGGCGGTGGCTTCGTGACGGATCAGTCGGGCGATATCGCCGTGCCGAGGCTCGAAGAGCGCGGGTTGCGATCGTTGGCAACAGCGGGCGGGGGCCGGTTCGCCATGCTCAGCACCGACAACCGGGATCTCGACTATCTTCTGAGCGGGGCTGCGGGCAACGCCCGGGCCGGCGACGAAAACCTGGCGACCGACCACTGGCGTGAAGAGGGCCCGTGGCTCGTGCTGTTGCTGCTGCCGCTCGCGGCGCTCGCATTCCGGCGCGGTTACGTCCTCGGCGCGTTGTTATTCGTCTTTATGCCTTTCGGCAACCAGGCGCAGGCGTTCAGCTGGAAAGATCTCTGGCAAACGCGCGACCAGCAGGCCCAGGCTTTGCTCGAGGAAGGGGCGGCCGCCGAGGCGGTCGAGCTGTTCGAGGATCCTGAGTGGCGCGCCGTGGCGCAGTATCGTGCCGAAGACTACGCGGCAAGCGCCGCGACCTTCGCGGAGCGTGGGGATGCCCAGAGCCTCTACAATCTCGGCAACGCCATGGCGCGGCAAGGCGAGTATGAGTCCGCGATCGATGCTTACGAGCAGGTGCTCGAGATCGACCCCGACCACGAGGACGCGGCGTACAACCGCGAGGTGGTAGAGCAAGTACAAGAGCAGGAGCAGCAGCAACAGCAGAATGCGGGCGATGATCAGGAGCAGTCCGAACAGCAGGGCGAAGGCGAACAGTCCGACAGCGACAACCAGTCGCAGGAGCAAAGCGCCGACAACCAGTCGCAGTCGGACAGCGATTCGCAGGAAGGCGATGCGTCGGATCGTGG
>JASJCH010000093.1 GCA_030066075.1 Woeseiaceae bacterium | reverse complement strand
CAGTGTTGAGTCCGTTGCCGTCGACGACGGCGACCGCGCATTCCTCGGGCAGGGAGTCGGCGAACTCGCGTATCAGGGTGGATTTTCCGGCGAGAGTCGGGCCCTGGATCAGGCTCAGGCCGTTCGCCTGGCTGCAACTGTCCCGGAGGACCTTGAGTCCTTCTCGATAGGACGCGTACGATACCGCCTCCAGCGGACGTCCGTGAGTCCGGAAGGGTTGTTCGGTAAGTCCAGCTGCCCCTAAATCCATATGTAATCGCTCGCGTACTTTTCGTTGTCGCGTATTATTGGTTGGTCTTGGGCCCGAACGCGTTGAATAGTATTCTGTCGCGCGGCAGACCAGTCTACGGTGGGGGGCAATCGCATGCAATCGGCATTCGCAAGGTTTCCTTGCGGATCAGAAGGACACGGCGGCAACGCTGAATGAACTTTAAAAATATTTCGTAACTAACTGTTAAATAATAATGTTTGAACTTGTGTCACAAACTGTCGGCGAATGGCGACGAGGGCTAAAGCATTGACTGCAAAGTTCTCTGCCGACGGGCTCACGCTGTTCCGCGGTGAGCGACTGCTGTTCAAGGGTCTCAGTTTTGCGCTGGATCCCGGCGGCATGCTGCTGCTGGAGGGACAGAATGGCAGCGGCAAGACCAGCCTCATGCGCGCCATCGCGGGTCTCATCGAATTCGAGGATGGCGACGTTTTGTGGGACGGCAAGCCGGTCCGCTCCAATCGCCAGGCCTTCTATGGCTCGCTGGTCTGGATGCAGCATCGTGTGGGCTTCAAGGCCGACCTGACGCTGGTGGAGAACCTGCGCTTTGAATCGCACCTGCGCGCGCAGTCGGATGAAGACTTCGACGAGGTGCTCGAGCGGCTCGAGATAGCGCGACTGAAACGCCTGCCGCTGCGGTCGCTGTCCGCCGGCCAGCAGCGACGCGTGGCGCTGGCACGCATGCTGTTGTCGCGAGTGCCGCTGTGGCTGATGGATGAACCGTTCACCAACCTGGACCGCCAGGGCCGCAAGCTCGTGATGGACGTGACGACGGAGCACCTCGACCGCGGCGGCATGTGCATCATGGCCGCGCACCAGGATGTCGAGATTGGCGGCAACGTGACGAAGATCGTACTGCAATGAGTAACGAACACGCATCGGCCGGCATGATGTCCGGCATTCTCGGAGTTGCTCGGCGCGACCTGCTGCTGGCGTGGAAGCGCCCGGGGGACATCCTCAACCCGCTGTTCTTTTTTGCCATGGTGGCGGCACTGTTCCCGCTCGCCGTCGGTCCCAGTCCGGAGCAGTTGCAGTTCAGTGGACCGGCCGTCATGTGGGTTGCCGCATTGCTCGCCATGCTGCTGTCGCTCAACAGCCTGTTCCTCTCGGATTTCGAGGACGGCAGTCTCGACCAGATGCTCGTGAGCCCCGTGCCGCTGTCGGCGCTGGGCCTCGGCAAGACGCTGGCGCACTGGCTGACGAGCGGCCTGCCGCTGGTGCTCGTTGCGCCTGTCGTCGCCATCACCTTCCAGATGCCCATTTTCGTGACGGGCTACCTGATGCTCACGCTGTTGCTGGGTACGATCAGCCTGAGCCTGCTCGGCTCCGTCGGCGCGGCCCTGACGGTGGGTCTGCACAGGGGCACTGCGTTGCTCAGTCTGCTGATACTGCCTCTTGCGATGCCCATCCTGATATTCGGCGCGCGCACCGTGTCACTCGTGGCTGCTGGCGATGGCGCTGCGGGCGGCCTCTATTTTCTTGCGGCATATGCTGTGTTAACTCTCTCATTCGCGCCGTTCGCAACCGCGGCCGCATTACGTATTAGTAACGAGTAGAATCCCCCGACTATGTGGAAATTCTTTCATCAGATGGCGTCACCGCCGCATTTTTACAGGATCGCCGCCAAGATGATCCCCTGGTTCATGGCGCCGGCGCTCATGCTGATTGCCTACGGCGTCTACGCCGGCCTGTTCCTTGCGCCGATGGACTACCAGCAGGGCGATGCGTTCCGGATTATCTATGTGCACGTGCCGTCGGCTTACCTGTCGATGATGACCTACATGGTCATGGCTATCAGTGCCGGCATCGGGTTGATCTGGCGGATCAAGCTGGCGCATGCAGTCGCCGCGGCCGCCGCACCGCTCGGCGCCTGGTTCACCTTCCTGGCGCTGGCTACCGGTTCCATCTGGGGCAAGCCCATGTGGGGCACCTGGTGGGAGTGGGGCGACCCGCGCCTGACTTCGGAGCTGATCATGCTGTTCCTGTACATCGGCTACATGGCGCTGCGCGGCGCGATCGACGACACGACCAAGGCCGATAGGGCCAGCGCCGTGCTGGCGCTCGTCGGGGCCGTCAACGTGCCGATCATCCACTTCTCGGTTGAGTGGTGGAGTTCGTTGCACCAGGGCCCGACACTGATCAAGGAAGGTGGTCCCGCGATGGATCCGGGGATGCTGTATCCGCTGCTCGCCATGATTTTCGGTTTCACGCTGTTGTTCGGCGGCCTGCTGCTGCGCCGGCTGCGTGCCGAGGTGCTGTTCCGTGAACGGCGCACCAAGTGGGTAAAAGAACTCGTACTCTCCGGAGGAAAGTGAATATGGACTTGTCGATGGGCGGCTACGGCGCCTACGTATGGACCTGTTTCCTGATGACTGCTGTCGTAGTCATCATTTGCGAATGGCGGGCACGATTGCGTCACCGCCGTGTCTATAGGGAAATTGAAGTGCGCATCAAAGCGCTCGGAGACACCCAATGAAACCCAGGCAACAGCGAATGCTGGCCGTGGGCCTCGTCGTGGTCGGCGTCGCGGTGGCGACCGGACTCACGCTCCAGGCCATGAAGGACAGCATGATGTTTTTCGTCAGTGTCACCGAAGTTGCGGAAGGCAAGTACCCGGCTGACCGCAACTTCCGCGTGGGCGGTCTCGTCAAGGACGGCACGGTGCAGCGCGAGGAAGGCTCGCTCGAAATGACGTTTACCGTAACCGATCTGCGCTGCGACCTCGGCGTGAGCTACTCGGGCGTGCTGCCCGATCTCTTCCGCGAGGGTCAGGGCGTGGTCGCCCATGGCCGACTGAGTGACCAGGGCGTGTTCATAGCCGACGAAATCCTCGCCAAGCACGACGAAAACTACATGGCGCCGGAAGTCGCCGATTCGCTTGCCGAGCACGTGCAGGACCAGACGCTGGGATTGCAGTACGGCCCCGAGGAGTGCCCGACCGGTGATTCCTGAGATAGGCCATTTCGCGCTGATCCTGGCGCTGTCGCTGGCCCTGTTGCAGGGCATCCTGCCGATGATCGGCGCGCAACGGAACGACGCCGTGATGATGGGCACGGCCCGCACGGCCGCCCTCGGCCATTTCGTGTTTGTCGTCATTGCCTATGCCTGCCTGACCTGGGCGTTCCTGAGCAACGACTTTTCCGTAGCTTACGTGGCCAGCCACTCGCAGCTCGACCTGCCGACAATGTACAAGGTCACGGCAGTCTGGGGCGGCCACGAGGGCTCGGTGCTACTGTGGGTGCTGATACTGGCGGTATGGACCGTGGCGGTCAGCAAGTACAGCCAGAACCTGCCTGACAGCTTCGTGGCGCGCGTCATTGGCGTGCTCGGACTACTGTCCGTCGGCTTCCTGCTGTTCGTCCTGCTGACGTCCAACCCGTTCGACCGGCTTGCCAATCCGCCGCTCGACGGCGCCGATCTGAATCCGCTGCTGCAGGACCCCGGCATGGCGATACACCCGCCGATGCTGTACGTCGGTTACGTGGGCTTCTCCGTGGCCTTTGCGTTCGCCATCGCCGCCATGATCAGCGGCGACCTCGACGAGCGCTGGTTGCGCTGGACGCGGCCCTGGACCGTGCTGGCCTGGATCTTCCTGACGCTCGGCATCGCGCTCGGCAGCTGGTGGGCTTACTACGAGCTGGGGTGGGGCGGCTGGTGGTTCTGGGACCCGGTCGAAAATGCCTCCTTCATGCCGTGGCTTGTCGGCACGGCGTTGATTCACTCGCTGGCGGTGGCCGAGAAACGCGGCCTGTTCAAGAGCTGGACGCTGATGCTGGCGATTGCCGCCTTTGCGCTGAGTCTGCTCGGCACTTTTCTCGTGCGCTCCGGCATCATCGTGTCGGTACACGCTTTCGCGAGCGACCCGGGACGCGGTCTGTTCATCCTGTCATTCCTCGGCATCGTGGTTACGGCGGCACTGGTGCTGTATGCGTGGCGTGCGCCGTCGCTCGATACCGAGGCCGGCTTCGCGATCAACTCACGCGAGACTTTCCTGCTGTTGAACAACGTGCTGCTCGTTATCGCAACGGTCGTGGTGTTTTTCGGCACGCTCGCGCCGCTCGTTTACGAGGTGCTGGGTATCGGCAAGATCTCGATCGGCCCACCGTGGTTCGACAAGGTGTTCCTGCTGCCCATGCTGCCACTGGTACTCCTGATCGGCATCGGCATGCACACCACCTGGCGGCAACACAAAGGCAATCTGTTGCTGGGGCGCCTGAAGATTCCTGCGATCCTGTCCATCGTGCTCGGCATTTTGATTCCGTGGCTGTTCTACGGGCGCTTCGGTCTCCTGGTAAGCATTGGCACCATCGCCGCGGTATGGGTCATCGCTGCGTCGCTGCTGGACCCGATCCGCTCCTGGCGGCGGCCTGACGGTGCGGCGCCGATAACGCGCGCCATGCTCGGCCAGTCAGTCGCGCACCTGGGTGTCGGGCTGTTCGTCCTTGGCGTCACCGTGGTTTCGGCGTTCAATATCGAGACCGACCAGTCGATGCGTGCCGGTGAGTCGATCGAGGTTGCGGGGCACACATTCGAGCTGCGCGAGCTGCGCCAGGTCGAGGGACCGAACTACAGCGCAATCGAGGGCATCGTCGAGATTCGCAAGGGCGGCGATTTCGTCGCCGAGGTGCGGCCGCAGAAGCGCCAGTACCTTGTGCAGAAGAATTGGATGACCGAGGCCGGCATCAACGTGCACTGGAACAAGGACCTCTTCATCGCGCTCGGCGACCAGCTCGGTAACGGGACCTGGAGCGTGCGCATCCAGTACAAGCCGATGATCCGCTTCATCTGGCTCGGTTGCCTGGTTATGGCACTCGGCGGTCTCATCGCGGTCACGGATCGCCGTTACCGCTCGGTGGCGACTCAGCGCGTCCGCAAGAAGAAGAAAAAAGGTAAAGCCGTACCGGAGCCAGCCTGATGTGGAAGTACTTCATCCCGCTGATTATTTTCGCGCTGCTGTTCGTGTTACTCAGAAGCGGCATGCAGGACATCATGGAAGGCAAGAATGTCAGTGATTTGCCGTCGCCGCTGATTGGCCGACAGGCGCCGGCGTTCGAACTGCCGTCGCTGGCCAATCCCGAGAACACGATCGGCACTGACGATTTCGCCGGCAAACCAGCCGTCCTCAACGTGTGGGCCACCTGGTGCGTTGGCTGCCGCCAGGAGCACGGCTTCCTGATGGAGCTGTCGCAGTCAGGAACCGTCCCGGTCTATGGGCTGAACTGGCGCGACACCTTGCCCGAGGCGCAGCAGTTCATTGCCCAGCTTGGCGACCCGTACATCGACTCGGCATTCGATGGTGACGGTCGCGTGGGCATCGACTGGGGTGTCTACGGCGCACCCGAGACGTTCCTTATCGGGGCGGACGGCACGGTGCTCGAGAAACACCTCGGACCGATGAACTGGTCAATCTGGCAGGACAAGTTTGCTCCCTACCTGGCGCCGGAAGGAGCTGGCCGATGAAACTACTGCTGAGCCTGCTGGCGACGCTGTTCCTGGCCTCGACGGCGTTCGCTATCGACGCGGATGAGCCGCTCGAGGATCCGGGGCTCCAGGCGCGCTACGAGGAGATCATCGAGGAAATTCGCTGCCTGAAGTGCCAGAACGCCACGATCAAGGATTCGCCGGCATTCCTCGCGACCGACCTGCGCAGGGAAATCAAGCGCATGTTGGTGGAAGGTTATACCGACGAGCAGATTTTCGACTTCATGGTCGAGCGCTACGGCGACTTTGCCCTCTACAGTCCGCGTGCCAGCGGTAAGACATTGCTCTTGTGGGTGGTGCCCGTTGCGCTGCTGTTGCTCGGCGCGCTGGCCCTCGCCAACATCGTCCGCCGCCGCATGGCGATGCCCATCGACGACGAGCCCGACTCCGGGAGCTGACCATCATGAACCTCTGGATAATTTTCGCCGCAATGAGTTTCGGCGCGGTCGTCTTCGCGGTCTGGCCGCTGTTCAAACGACAACGGCGCCTGAGCCCGCTGATTGCGTTCTCGGTCATCTTTGTCGTCGGCTTGTCGAGCGGCCTCTACTACAAGCAGGGCCGGCCGGAGTTGCCGTCGGCCGCGGGCGACGGCGGGCAGCAAAGCATGGACGCGGCCATTGCCGGTCTCCAGGACAAGCTGGCCGACAATCCGAACAACCCGAACGGCTGGATGATGCTGGGTCGCACTTACATGTCGATGGCCAATTACGCGGGCGCGGTCGAGGCGTACGAGAAGGCGGTCGAGCTCGAGTCTGCCCAGAATCCGCAGGCCCTCACCGGGCTCGGCGAGGCGCTGCTCGCCAATGCAGGCGGTGCATGGGACAGTCGCATGGCGTCCCTGTTCGAGAATGCCCTGGCGCTCGACGCGAACAATTTACAGGCGCTGTTCTACGGGGGTATCGCATCTGCCAACCGGGGCGATACGACGCTGGCGGCGGACCGCTGGGAGCGCCTGCTGGGCCTGAACCCTCCGCCTGATATCCAGGACATCCTGGTACAGCGCATCGCCGAGTGGCGCGGCGAGACGCCGCCATTGCCGGCGTCGCATCCGCCGATCGACGGCGGTGAACCCGTCACGGAAGCAGAACCTGCTCCGGCGGTGCAGTCGGCACAGGCTCCCGCCGAGCTGCCGCCGATGGGCGAGGGCGCCGTCGTTCGGGCCTGGGTAATGCTGAGCCCGGAGGCTGCCGCCGCGCTGCCTGCCGAGGCCACCGTATTCCTGATTGCGCGCGACCCGGCGCAGCCGATGCCGCCGATCGCGGCGAGCCGCCGGATGTTGTCCGAGCTGCCGGCGTTTGTCGAACTGGGCGATCGCGAATCGATGGTGCCCGGGCGCGACCTGTCAGGTTTTGCCGAGTTCGAACTCATCGCCCGCGTGTCGCTGTCCGGCCAGCCGATGGCCGCTCCCGGCGACTGGTTCGGCACGGCCATCGTCAATCCGTCGGCCGACAATGACATCGAGCTTTCGATTCAGACCGAAGTCCAATAAGCTTCCGGCATGTCAGGGGAAATCGAAGACGCACCGATGTGCTTCGCATGCGGGCCGGATAATCCGATCGGCCTGCAGATTCGTTTCGACGTCGACGGCGACGAGTGCACCGCCGAGTTCACGCCCAATGAGAACCACGTCGGATTCTCGGACACTGTGCACGGAGGCATCATCTACACCGCGCTCGATGACGTCACGGCTAACATCCTTTACCAGCAGGGGCGCAAGGCGCACACCGCGCGTTGCGAGATTCGTTACCGGCAGCCCGCCCGCGTCGGCGAGACGCTGAAGCTCAGGGGCTGGATCGAGAACGAGCGGCGCCGACTGGTGATGCTGAAAGGCGAGATTCGACGCAAGTCCGACGACGTGCTCGTCGCCGACTGCGAGTCGAGCTTCATGCTCGATAACTCCTGAATCGGGGAGTCCGTCCATGCCGTTACCCGCAGTACTCGAAGGCAACCTGCGCTTGCCGCTCATCGGTGCGCCGATGTTCATTGTCTCCAACCCGGACCTGGTCATTGCGCAATGCACTTCCGGCATTGTCGGTTCGTTCCCTGCGCTCAACGCGCGGCCCCAGGAGCAGCTGCACGAGTGGATCGTGCGTATCAAGGATGCGCTCCAGGCGCACAAGGAGACGCATCCCGACGAGCCGGTAGCGCCCTATGCCGTGAACCAGATCGCGCACCTCAGCAACGACCGCCTGCTCGCCGACATGGAAGTATGCGTGCGCCACGAGGTGCCGATCATCATCACGAGCTTGCGGCCGCCGGAGGACATCGTGAAGGCCGTGCACGCCTATGGGG
>JASJCH010000092.1 GCA_030066075.1 Woeseiaceae bacterium | reverse complement strand
TTGCCAAGCGCCGTCGCGGCCGCGTCGATCGCGGCGGCGTTCGCGGTGGCCAGGTCGGGGTAGTTGTCCGCATAGAACTGCGTCAGCTCGCCGGTCATGGCTGCGCGCGCTTCGGCGTGCGACGGGTACTGTTCCTGGATTACGCGCATCGCCTCCCGCTTGACGAACGGCAGCGACCGGTCGATCCGGCCATCGGCAATCGCACGATCGACCTCGTGACCTGCTGACTGGTAGTTGTGGGCTGGCCGGTTATGGCAGTCAACGCAGTCCATGGTTCGCCACCTGCCGCCCTCCTCGGGTGCGCGCCGGTCGGCATAGTGCTTGACGGTGCCGTCGACATCGGTGAACTCGACTTCATAGATCTGCTCGCGGGTCTCATCGGAGCGAAAGCGGATCTGGTGCTCCGGATCGACGTGCCAGTGAATACCGGTCGAATGGCCAAGGCCCACGCCCCCCACCTTCATTAGCAGGGCTGTTGTCAGCTCCGTGTTGGCCTCGTCTTCCCTGTAATGTTTGATGATCTCGAGCCTGTCGCCGACGAACTTGTCCGGCCAGTGGCATTGCTCACACGTATCTCTCGCCGGGCGTAAGTCGTGCAGCGGCGTTGGTATCGGCTTGGGGTAAAGCCCCAGGTTGACCGACACGAGCTGCCAGGCGCCGTCGAGTTTCGACTTCACGAACCAGTCAGCGCCTGGACCGATGTGGCAGCCGGCGCAGGACACGCGCGAGTGCGGGCCCAGCGCGTGCGCTGTGTGCTCGGGGTGCATCACCGAGTGACAGGCAAGCCCGCAGAACTCGGTCGATTCCATGTAATGGATACCCGTGTAAGTAGCGCCCGACAGGATGACGACGTTGACCACGGTGATCGCAACGAAAATCAGCGTCCACTTGCGCGTGTGCGAATTATTCAGGTCGAACACCGGCAGCGCGGGTACGTCTTCGCCCTCCGGCGTCCTGCGGATCCTGCGGCGCCACATCAGGTTGCCGATGGGGATCATGATGAGGCCAACGATCGCGAGCGCCGGCAATATCAGGAACGTCAGGATGCCGAGATACGGCCCGCCCTCGAAGCCCATCTGCTGGATGACGAACAGGCAGACGATCAGGATGATGCTCGCGAGCGCGATGGCCGTCCCCGCAAGGCTGGTCGCGTTGCGGGTGATCGACCCCAGGAAGTTCTTGAGCATGGCTCTCCTGATTATCTTGTTGTTGTCAGTGGCTCAGCAACGCCCAGATGATCCCAATAGCCAGTGCGATACCGATCACCAGCGCAAGGCCGCCCCAGAAGTGCGCGCGGCGCAGCTGTGCCGCTGTCGGCGGCTTCACCATGTAATCTTCCAGTTCACCGCTATCCACCAGCCGCTGGTACTCGAGCGGCCGATCATGCATGAAGCGTTCCAGCGGCATCTTGCCCGTGAAGATCACGGTATCCATCGGGAACGACTCCGGACGCAGGTGCGAGTGGAAGAAGTGGAAGATGAAGATGAACCCGGTTGCCAACAGGGCCTCGTCACTGTGGATCACGTGGGCCGCGTTCAGCGTCCAGCCGGGCAGCCACGTCGTGAACAGGCCCGGCAGCCAGAGCGCAAGGCCGGAGACGCCGATGATCGCAACACCCCAGAAGACCGCGAGGTAGTCGAACTTCTCGAAGTACGTCCAGCGGTCGCCCTGCGGCCGCTCACCCAGGTAGAGGAAGTACTTGATGTTGGCGACAAAATCCTTGACGTCCTTGGGCTGCGGCGTCATCGAGTTCGGCCCCCAGAACATGCCTTCTTCGCGTTTCACGATCCAGCGCCAGGCGACATTGCCGACGTGGAACAGCATGTAGCCGAAGGTGCCGATCGCGGCGATGCGGTGCAGCGCCCGCGCCATGTCGATGCCGCCGAGCATGCTCATCAGGGTCTGCGCCCAGGGCGCCGAATCGAACTTCAGCGGCAGACCGGTCAGCGCCAGCACCAGGAATGTCGTGATGATCACGGCGTGTGTGCGCACGTTCGTCCTGTTGAAGCGACGGACCCACTTGCCGCTCGTGGTCGCCATCTCGGCATCGAATTCGCCGCGTTTCAGGCCGACCCAGGAGCGCTGCAGCCACAGCAGGTCGTGGATGCCGAAGAACGCGAACACGCCGATCAGCAGGCTGGTCATGAACAGCCAGACGATGTAGACGCCGTAGTGGTCGTCCGGATTCGTCGGGTCGTTGTGCGGCTGGAAGCTCGCGAAGTTCGGCGTGACGTCGTCGTGGCAGGTGCCGCAGGTTGCAACGAGATTGTCGGGATGAACGCTGGAGCGCGGATCGTCGGCCGGCAGGTTCTTGTGCGACGTGTGGCAGTCGGCACAGACGGCGACGGTCGACATGCCGAGGTTCGTGGCTTTGCCATGGAAACTGTCGCGGAACGTGGAGAGATATTCCTCGTGGCAACCGCCGCAGTTATCGGGCGAAGCAATGCGGCTGGCCGCCGTCGTGGGATCAACGACATCATGCGAGGCATGGCAGTGCGTGCAAACCGGGGCTTCCTCGTTTTCCTGCCAGACGAGGCCGTGGGCGCTCATGGTCTGCCATTCGTCGAACAGCAGCGCGTGGCAGTCGCCGCACATCTCGGGCGAATTCGCGCGCGCGGTGGGCGCACGGTCGTTGTCGGTCGCCAGGATACGATGGGCGCCGTGGCAATCGCTGCATCCCGGAGCGGACGCGAGGCCGGACAGCAGGACCGCGCGGCCGTGCTCGCTCGTGACGTACAGTTCGAGAGGCATCTCTTCCGTGTCGTGGCAGCCGCCGCAGGTCTGAATCTGGTTGGCGGCCGAGGTGGCCGAATGCAGGTGCGCAACTTCGTGAATCTGGTGCGGGTCGCCATGGCAGTCGCCGCAGGCGGCCTCGCCCTTGTGGACGCTGCGGCCGATCTCGCGCAGCGTGCGCGAGTGGCAGTTGACGCAGCTCTCTTCGTCGGTCAGTGGCTCGAGGTCGGCATCCTCGTGCTCAGGCCCGACGTTCGTATGGCACTCATGGCAGGCCACGTCCGGGTGCGCCGGCGAATCGAACACGACGTCCTCATGGCATTCCATGCAGTCGATGTCCTGCGCCCTCGCGGTTCCCACGAACAGCAGCAGCACCACGGTGGTAAGAAGTACGGATACGAAAGCTAGACGAACGCCTGCGCGCATGTCGCGCCCCTTTGATCTATTGCGGTAAAACCTGTTAGTAACCCGCTGGGCGCCTTATATCTATTGGGGTTTCCCGAAGGCCCGTTGCGCGTCCGGGAAGTTCAGGTTTCGGCAAAAAGCGGGCCGATATCCATGTAGATCAGGTAGGCGGAGATCAGGCCGCCGGACACCTCGAAAACATCGCAGAACGGCAGGGTTATCTCGCTGCCGTCGACACGCGTATAGGTCACCTCACCCTCGCACACGATCGTGTCGCCCTGGGTGATAACCCGCTGCAGCTCGTGACGCAGGGCCGCGATGGACGAGAAAAAGCCGTCGACGGCGGCCTGTACGGAATCGCGCCCCGACACCGGGGGCGCGGAGCCGAAGCGGAAGGTGCCGTCTGCGGTGAGAAAACTGACAAAGCTCTCCGCATCCATCCCGTCGATGGACGCGAAGAGCTTGTCGAGGTCTATTCCGGCAGTATCGGTGCTCACTGCTGGGCTGCGTAGAAGTGCAGCAGGGCCTTGACGTCGTCGTCCGAGAGCTCGTTCATCTTCTCTTCCATCTGCTTCGGCTGCTCACGTTCGCCGGCCAGGTATTCGGCCATGGTCCTTTCCATGTAGCCCATCCACTGGCCACCGAGGATGCCTGCCTCGTCATCGGGGTTGGTGCCCGCGTCGGAGTGGCACTTCTCGCACAGGTTGTCGTGAACGGCCTTGCCAGCCTCGGCCAGCGCCGGGTCGAAGTCCTGCTTGGCAGGCACGAACGGCAGCTCGAAGTAGTAGGCGGCGAGGTCTTCCAGCGTGCCTTCGTCGAGTTCGGCGACCACCTCACACATGGTCTTGGCAGGCCTGCTGGTATCGCCCTGGCGGTACTCGCTCTTCTCGCAAGGCCGCGCCTCGTCGAGGTAGATAAACAATGCGTCCGCATGGACGAATTCCGGCATTCCGGCGATCGTCGGCATGTCGGTCCACTGGCTGACGCCGTCGTCGCCGTGGCAGCCGTTGCAGTCTTCAACGATGGCGTCGAAATCCTGGGCGAAGGCCGATGCGGCGAACAGACCGAGCACTAATGAAAATGCAGTGCGATAGAAGTTCTTCATGACATTCCCTTCCTGCTGAAATACACCCTGTCCCATGGTCGTGTATACGCGACCTTGTGTGAACAGATTATGAACAGAATCGAAACTACCCGCCTTTATGTGCCACAGCGGGCTATCGAGGCCAATAGGTAGAGGCCACAGCGGCCTATTTCATGATCTGGCCGCCGCAGCACTCGTCGGCGAACGCGTGCAGGCGGTCCCAGTCGCGAATCTCGACGTGCCCGCGCGGAGCGTAGATTGCACCCATGCGTTTCATCATGGCCATGGACCGGCAGACGGTCTCCTCGCTGAGCCCCAGCAGCCCCGCCATCTCGATGCGCGAAAACGGCATCGGGATCTCGCAATGGCCGTTGCCGTTGCTGGACTTCGGGGTCATCAGCAGGATGAACGCGGCGATTTTCGAGGCCGCGCAGCGGTGCCCAATGACTTCCATCAGCGCCCGGCTGTGGGCGAGCTGGGCATTGATGGCGTCGATCAGCCGGATGGCGACAGCACCCTGATCGCGCACTTTCTCGAGAATCGCGTGGTGGTTGATGCGGCAGGCATTGACCGGTGTGGCCGCTGCCGCCGTGTAGGCGTAGCGGTCTTCGTTCAGGGACTGCAGGCCGACGAGCAGGTTGCTCGGGCAGCTCAGCCCGACAATCTGTTCGCGGCCGTCCGCCGTATGGGTGCAGATCTTCACCATGCCGTCGGTCAGCGCATAAAGGTTCGAGCTCGCCTGCCCCTGCGTGAACAGCACCTCGCCCTGCTCGAAACTGACCTCGTGCACGCAATCGTTGACCACGCACTCGCGGATCACGTCGTCAACGGGCCCGTCGTCGACCTGGAAGATATAGAACGGACACTGATGATTGGAGCAATGCTGCATTGGACCCTGGTTTCCCCCGATCTTCCCCTATGTCTTTGTATCCACTCCGGAACCGGGTTTCGATAGCCAGTTGCCGCGTTATTTCGCGGTATTTACCTAGCTGAAACTGACAAATATCAGTTCCGGGCGCCATAGGCTCTTGATAGTTGGTCGCAGCCGACGCATCGCGCTATGCGCATACGCATGATCCACACGCCAAATACCCCCCGAAACTGACGAATGTCAGTGTTGTGGCGCCTGCAAGTTACTAGGCTTTGTCGAAATGCCGGAACTGCGCCCGACAACAACGAGAATCATGGTGGCCCAGTCCCGGAATCACGCAACACCCATAAGCAAGGAGTAGGAAATGAACCGGTTCGAAGTATTCAGACGTTCGGCCTGGTCAATGCTTATCGCGGGCGCACTCGCGATCAGCGGTTGCTCGGGGGACGATGGCAAAGATGGCGCTCCAGGAGCTGATGGCTCCGACGGCCAGGATGCTGTCGACCGCGGCACGATCAGCGTAGTCGTGACAACCGGCGGCACCGCGGTTGAGGGTGCAACGGTCACGACCGAACCTGCCACCATCAGCGTCGACACGGACGCGACCGGCACCGCGCTACTCGCGGATATTCCGATCGGCGTCTACGACGTCACGGCCACTATCGGTGGCGTAACGGCGACCCAGGACCTCGTCAATGTAGCTGCTGGCCTGACCACCGACGTGGCGCTCTCGGTTAGCGGCGTTCCCGGCATGGTTACGGGCACGGTGCTCGCCCCGGACGGCTCGCCCGTCGAGGGAGCAACGGTATCCGCACCGGGCAGCGTCGACGTCGTCACGGACGCCACGGGCGCCTTCATGATCGACGCCGTCGTTCGCGAATTCCTGTCGGTAGAACCGCCGGCCGGTTCAAGCCTGCTTCCCGGCGGCACCCGCTTCTCCGTGACGCCAGGTGACATGGTCGATATCGAGCTGTCTGGCGGCCCGGATCCCGGCGCCACCTTTACGTCCAGCGATACCTGCATGCTCTGCCATGCCGGTGGACTGGCCGACGCATGGATGAGCTCCGGCCATTATCGCGTCGTCGAGCGCTCGCTGGTCGAAATGGACATGAACGGCTGGCCGGCTGATCCTGGCGCGGGCACCTGCAGCGCCTGGTTCGACACCGGTGTTCTCTCCAATATTCCGGGCGAACCGGCGACCAAGGGCACCGAAAGCCACGGCACCTGGATCCGGACTTGCAACAACACGCCGGATCTGAGCTTTGACGTGCTGTTCGACGTTGACACCAACGGCGTGCCGGACGAGGGCGTAGACCTCGTCGTTCCCGTCTATGCAACGTATGGCGGACCGGGCACGCAGGCCGGTGAAATTGCCGTACTGCAAGACCGCGGCGAGGCCACGGACATCCATGGCGCCTGGAAACAGCGCTACATGTTCAGCATTGCCGACCTCGGCGCCTGCTCGACAACGAACCCGGAAGGCACGCACCCGAAGAACGCGAAACCCGCGTTCATCACCTGGGACACGACCCAGACGTGCGAAGACATGCTGACACTGCCGATCCAGTTCAACCAGCGCACCCTCGAATGGGTCTCTTATCATCCTTGGGAATGGTACGAGCAGAAACGCGCCTATTCGAAGAAGTGCTCAGGCTGCCACGAAGTGGGCCTGACGCTGACAGCCGTTGACGGCCTGGTCACGCAGTACGCCGCGGCCGACTACCGTATCGGTTGCGAAAAGTGCCACGGTCCGGGCAGCAGCCACATCGCAGGTGGCGGTGATCCGAACAAGATCATGAATCCGGATCACATGACGGCCGAAGCCTCGACCGAGATCTGCGGCGCCTGCCATAACCGCGGTTCCGATCCGATCGAAGGCGACTTCGGATTCCCATGGCGCGCCGATGTGGCCGAGTTCGACGGCAACTTCGTCGCCGGCCTGCACACGCTGGACTGGGATGCCGTTGATGCGCCGGAAGGCTACTTCCTCGCCAAACCCGGCAACTGGCCGAACGGGCTGCCGAAGAAACATCGCCAACAGTGGAACAGCTACGTGGGTTCGGCGCACGCCGACAACCCGTACGACAAGCTGGCCTGCAACGACTGCCATTCGCCGCACAGCGGCCGTGGCGGACCGTTCCGGTTCACGACTGACGATTTTGCCGGCAACGAGTTCGAGTTTGGCAATAACAGCAATGCGCTGATGTCGAACGTACGCTGCCTGAGCTGCCACGCCAGCTTCGGACCTTTCGCCACACTGACGAAAGAAGACGTAGCGGTCTACCACACCGGTAGAGGCGGAACCGTTGACATGAACGGCATGGCCATGGCCCCGACAGCGGCCGAGCAGATGGCGGCTGAGGACCTGGTCGAACAGGCCGTCAAGGCGCATAGCGGCCAGGCCGCCGGCATGCCGCTGGCACCGTACCTGCCCGAGAACTCGCACATTCCAGAGAACTTCCTGCTGGGCGAGGGACCGGTTGGTCGCTGCACGTCCTGCCACATGACGAAGACGGCGAAGAGCGGCACGTGGTTCGTCGATGCCGCCGGGCTCACGATCGCGGGCGACAACACCGACCATAGCTTCGAGGTTGTCACGATCGAACCCGGAACGGATCAGCCGAACGCGTGCGGCAGCTGCCACGCCTCGTTCAGGACTTCCTCCGCACCGCCGGGAGGTGACTAGTCGATTGAGGGGAGCCCATAGCGGGTGGGCCTGCGGGCCCGCCCCGTTCTGACACAGGCCGGGAGAGCGATCTCCCGGCCTTTTTTTGCCCCAAATCTCTATAAGTAGATGTACGAAGC
>JASJCH010000091.1 GCA_030066075.1 Woeseiaceae bacterium | reverse complement strand
GGCAGACTCGGGAGATCGAATGCGGAGGCTTTGGCATGAAGAGCAAGATACTGAACCTGGTGCTCGTCGCAGTCCTGGCCGGCCTGAGCGGCTGTGCCTCGATGAGCGCCGACGAGTGCCTTACCGTTGATTGGGCCACAATCGGTTTCGAAGATGGCTCGCGCGGCTACACCGCTGACCGACTGGGCAGCCATCGCAAGGCTTGTGCGAAGCACGGCGTTGCGGCCGACCTCGCGGCCTACCAGCGCGGTCACGCGCAGGGGCTCGAGTCGTTCTGCCAGCCCGGACGCGGCTTCAATCACGGCGCCAATGGCGCTCGTTACAACGGTGTTTGCCCGGCCCACCTGGAGCCGGAGTTCCTGGAGGCGTTCAACGCTGGCGCCAAGCTGCACAGCCTGCGTTCGAGCCTCGCAACCGCTACCTCCCTGATCCACTCGAAAGAGGCCGAGAAGGAAGACGCCGAGGCGCGTATCGTGACCGCTCAGTTCGAGCTGATTTCCGACGAGACCACGTCGGAACAGCGAGTGCAGCTGCTGATCGAGCTCAAGGAGCTGGCGCAGCGCATCGGCGAACTCGATGCCGAGATCGAGCAGCTTGTCGCCGACCGTGCGCGTATCGAGCAGGAACTGCAGTACTACGAGTCGACGCTAACCGCGTACGGCTACTAGGGGCGACCGCGGCTCAGTAGAGTTCTTCGTCGTCGCGTTTGCGACGGTCAGAGCCTGTGCGCTGTTCCTGCTCGTACTTGCCCGTGCTGCCGCCGATTCCGCCAGGACCGAAAGGGCTACGGCGGTCGCGGCCCGAGCGCCGATCTTTGTGGTGGACAAAGCGGCAATTACACTCGAGGACGTTGCATTCGGGTAGCGGCAGCCGCGGCGCCGCAGACGACAGGAAACGACGTCCCTCCAGTTCGCGCGCCGCCTTGCAAGCGTTACTCTCGAATCGAATCGACACCGCGTGAAACTCGGTGCTCTTGTGACTGACACGCTCGGTCAAGGGATCGGGCCGTTTCGCGGCCTGCGCCTGGCGGCGTCGGACCAACAGCCAAAGCAGCAGCATCACCACGAGGATCAGCGCCAGGGTCTTCACGCCCATATCGGTCTCCCCCGGGACAGGCTCTTCCAAATCATTGACTTAACTTTAACCGGCCGGAGCAAATTTCGCACGCAATAGACTCTATAATCGGTGACCAGTCGAAGACGGGAGGGGGTTATGAGCCATGAGGGCAAGCTGATGGACATGCTGACGGGTTACGCGGCGGCCCACCAGCATCCATTCAATATCTTCGTTCACATGATCGGTATTCCGACAATCATGTTCGGTGTGCTGATCCCGTTGACGTGGGTCGGCTGGGAGGTTGGCGGCGTCAGCATTAACCTCGGGCATATCGTTATGGCCGGCTTCTTCCTGTTTTACCTGACGCTCGACAAGCCGTTCGCCATCGTCTTCCTGGTCATCGCCTTGCTGCTCGCGCAGCTAGCCGGCTATGTCGGGCAGCTCCCTGTGAAGACGTCCGGCCTGATTGCAGCGGTAGCGTTCTTCGGCGGCTTTGCCGCACAGTTCATTGGCCACGCCGTGGAAAGGGCAATGCCCGTACTGATCAAGCATCCGGTGCAGGCGGGCCTTTCGGCGCCGTTCTTCGTGGTTGTCGAGTTGTTCAAGATCGTCGGCCTGCGGGATGACCTGTTCAACGAGGTGCAGGCGCAGATAGAGCGGCGCAGGGCGCAGGAAGCCTAGTGTCCGCCAATACGCTGCAGCGCTTGCTCGGCAAGGGCTTCTCGATAGCAGCGGGCATCGGTTTCGTGATCGGCCTCGGCATCCTGAGAACGCCCGGCGAGATCGCGACCACCATCAATGAACCTGTGCCGTACATGGCGCTGTGGGTGGTCTGCGCGGCGTTCGTGTTGCTGAGTCTGCTCGTTGTCGCGGAGTTGATCGCGATAACACCGCGTACGGGAGGTATCTATGCGCTGGTGGCGCACGCCTACGGGCCGTACCCGGGTTTCCTGATCGGCTGGTCGGACTGGGTCGCCAACAGCGCCTCCATGGCGCTCAAGGCGTTCGTACTGGCGGAATACGTTGCGCTGCTCGAGCCGCGCCTGGCACCGTATGTAAAGGTAGTCGCGATTCTCGTATCGACGTGTTTCGCGATGTTGCAGCTACGCGGTGTCCGGGTGGGCGCGACGATCCAGCAATTCGCATCGGCAATCATCGGCCTTATCGTGATCGCGCTCGCCGTGAGTCTCTATTACGGGGCGTTTGTCGGCGGCGGCGCGGCCGCCGTGCCCGATGTCGAAGTGCCGCGGGGCAACATGAGCTGGGTCGCGCTGGGTACGGTCGTGGCAGCGGTCGTCTACACCTATGACGGCTGGTATGCGCCCAGTTACTTCAGTGGTGAAATGAAGTCGGGAGCGCGGGCCGTGGCCGTCGGCAGCCTGCAGGCGGCGCTGATCGTCGCGGTGCTGTACATCTTGCTGAACCTTGCCATCGTCGTTAGCGTGCCGCTCGGCGCCCTCATCGGGCACGAGCTGGCGCTGGCAGGTGCTATCGAGGCTGTCTATGGCGCCGGCGCCGGCACGATCGTCGTTTTTGCCGCAATCTTCATACTGCTGTCGCACCAGAACTTGCAGTACATGGTTGCCTCCCGGGTGCTCTATTCCCTGTCGACGGATGGCCTGGGCACGCGGCGGGCAACCAGCGTCAACGACCGGGGCACCCCGGCGGGTGCGGTACTGATCACGTGGGTTCTCACTGTGTTCCTGATTGCGATCGGCGAGTTCCTGCTGCTGTTGAGCCTCGTGACGATCTTCTTTGTAGCTATGTACGTGGGCCTCGTCGTCGGCGTATTCAGGCTAAGGCGCCAGGAGCCCGATACCGAGCGACCGTTCCGGGCCTGGGGATTCCCGGTGACGGGCTACCTTTGTGCGGCCGGTTGGCTGGCCGTCGCGCTGTTTGTGGCGGCGACGCAATGGATGTCAACGATCTACGGCGTGGTGCTCACCGCGATCTCCATTCCCGTGTACCTGTACCTGAAACGGCGGCGGCACCTCGGCGAGGGCGATGTTGCAGAGGGAGGTGGTGCCCAGGGGGAGACTTGAACTCCCACGACCTTACGGCCACTAGCACCTGAAGCTAGCGCGTCTACCAATTCCGCCACCTGGGCTCTTCGGAACCGCGTACAATCGCAGTTCTGGCAAGGGGGCGCACTCTACTGAAAGCGGGTGCGACCTGTCAATCAGGCAATTCCACCGGAGCTTAACCGCTTGCCCAAGAAGCGAAAGAAGAAACCCTACAAGCACCCGATACCGAGTCGAAATGAGCTGCTAGATTTTCTTGAAAAATCTGGTAAGCCCATGAAAATTAATTTAATTCTTACGGGCTTTGGTCTCAAGGGCCAGCGCATGCGCGCGCTGCTCGAGGATCGGCTTTACGGCATGGTTCGTGCGGGCCAGATTATCGAGAACCGGCGCAACGAGT
The DNA here is from genome assembly GCA_030066075.1 of Woeseiaceae bacterium. Lineage (GTDB taxonomy): Bacteria > Pseudomonadota > Gammaproteobacteria > Steroidobacterales > Woeseiaceae > UBA1847. The sequence continues at coordinate 4,319 of JASJCH010000091.1, read as the reverse complement.
TCTGCCTGACGGCCAAGCTCGACCTGGTAACCGGCACGGTGTCAGGGCACCGCGACGGCTTCGGCTTCGTGGTTCCGGACGATGGCGGCGACGACATCTACCTGTCCGCGCGTGAGATGCGCCCGCTGTTTGATGGCGACCGGGTGGCGGTGAAGGTGATTGGCGTGGATCGACGTGGCAAGCCGGAGGGCGATCTCGTCGAAGTACTGGAGCGCGGTGTCAGTGAGATTGCCGGGCAGTTCATTCGCGAACGCGGCATCGGCATCGTAATCCCCGACAACGCGAGGATTGCCCACCGCATCCTGGTCGGCAAGGGCGAGTCCGGTGGTGCGAAACCCGGGCAGATCGTCGTCGTGCAGATTCTCGACTACCCGACGCACGTCGAGCAGGCCACCGGCAAGATCGTTCGCGTCATCGGCGAGCCCGGCGCCAAGGGCATTGCCACGGAGATCGCCATTCAGTCGCACGCGATCCCGACCGATTGGCCGAAAGCCGTGCGCGCCGAAATTCGCAAGTTCGGCAAGACGGTGCCTGAAAGCGCGAAGCAGGACCGCGTCGACTTGCGCGATGTCGACCTCGTGACGATCGACGGCGCGGACGCCCGCGATTTCGACGACGCGGTCTATTGCGAACGTTCCGGCAAGGGCTGGCGGCTGCTGGTCGCCATTGCCGATGTCGGCCACTATGTCGAGACCGGCTCCGCGCTCGACAAGGAAGCGATCCGCCGCGGCACGTCCGTGTACTTCCCGGACCGGGTCGTGCCGATGCTGCCCGAAGTGCTCTCCAATGGTCTCTGTTCGCTAAACCCGAAGGTGGACCGCCTGTGCCTTGTCTGCGACATGCGCGTCAGTGAGACGGGCAAGGTCACGAAATCGACGTTCATCGAGGCCATCATCAAGTCCTCGGCGCGGCTGACCTACGGCCAGGTCGGCGAGTTCCTGGAAGGGCGGCCGAAGCACAACGTGCCAAAAAAGCTGCACGGGCTGCTGCGCGACCTGCAGAGTCTGTACAAGGCCTTTGCCAAAGCGAGGCAGCGGCGCGGCGCCCTCGAACTCGACATTCCGGGAACGCGTTTCGAACTGGACGAGGACGGCTCGATCGCCGCGATCCGCGTCGTCGAACGCAACGATGCGCATCGCCTGATCGAGGAGTGCATGATCGCCGCCAACGTGCAGGCCGCCAAGTTCCTGCGCCGGCATCGCATCCAGGGCCTGTACCGCGTGCATGCGAAGCCGGACCCGGAACGCTTTGCCGAGTTGCGCCTGTTTCTGCTGTCACTGGGCCTGAAGGTGCCGCATCCTGATCACGTCAAGCCCGAGCAATTCAACCGACTGTTGCAACAGGTCAAAGACCGGCCAGACAGCGTGTCGATTTCCATGACGATGCTGCGCTCTCTCACGCACGCCGAATACACTCCCGAGAACATCGGCCATTTCGGTTTGTCGCTCGATGCTTACGCGCACTTCACGTCGCCCATTCGACGTTACCCGGACCTGCTTGTCCATCGTGCAATCCGGCATATCCTCCGGGGGGGCAAGCCCGCGAGGTACGATTACACGCTTGGAGACATGGAGCGCCTCGGGGTGATCACCTCCGCGCACGAGCGTCGTGCCGAAGAGGCGACGCGTGACGTAGAAGCCTGGCTCAAGTGCGAATACATGGAAAACAAGCTCGGCGAAGAATTCGCAGGCGTCGTATCGGGCGTCACCAATTTCGGCTTGTTTGTCCAGATCAGCGAGCTGCTGATCGATGGTCTCGTCCACGTCACGAGCCTTGCCAACGACTACTACCATTTCGATTCCGGCGCCATGCAGCTTGTCGGCGAGCGAACCGGCAGGAAATTCCGGCTCGGCGACACGATGCGAGTGAAGGTGCAGCGTGTGGACATGGAGACCCGGCGCATTGACTTCGCGCCGGCCGCCGAACAATGAGCAAATCGCGTTACGTCACCGGCCTGCGGGCCGTCGAGCAGTTGCTGGCCTCGCAGGATGCCGAGGTGCGGCGCATTTACGCCGAGTACCAGACGGCCAATCCACGCGTCGAGGCCCTGATTGCGACGGCCAACAGCCGCAATATCGAGATTCAGCCGGCCAACCGGGCGCGCCTCGCGCAGATCAGTGGCGAGGCGCGTCACCAGGGAATCGTGGCCGAGGTGCGTCGTGCGACCGTGCTCGACGAGGCCGGACTGCGCACACTGGTCGAGGATCGCCTGCAGGCCGGCGGCGCCAAGTTGCTCCTGCTGTTGCTCGACAGCGTCCAGGATCCACACAACCTCGGCGCCTGCCTGCGAACGGCCGACGCCGCGGGGGTTGATGCGGTCGTCGTAACGCGCCATGGGTCCGCCGGACTGGGGCCGACAGTCAGCAAGGTCGCGGCGGGCGCCGCGGAGAGCCTGCCTTTTGCGAGCGTCGCCAACCTGGCCCGGGTCCTCGGGTGGCTCGGCGACTATGGCGTCGCCGTGATCGGGACCAGCGACCGAGCGGACCAGTCGCTGTACGAGGCCGACCTGGACCGCCCGCTGGCGCTGGTCATGGGCAGCGAGCATACCGGCATCGGCAAACGCATCGAGGCTGCCTGTGACGAACTGGTGAGACTGCCGATGCAGGGATCCGTGCCGAGCCTGAACGTGTCCGTGGCGACAGGCATTTTTCTTTACGAAATCAATCGCCAACGCCTTGCGTCGCTAGCCGCGGAAGGGTAGGATTCGCGTCCCTGCCCATAGGGGCCGGGCGGCCGCGAGGCCGTAACCTCTTGCCACACCGGAAAGCCGGGTGGCTGTAATCCGAAAGGGGATACAAGTGAGACACTACGAAATCGTGTTTCTGGTCCATCCGGACCAGAGCGAGCAGGTACCTGCCATGGTAGAACGCTACCAGGGCATCGTCACCGAGTCCGGTGGCGCCGTTCATCGCACCGAGGACTGGGGCCGCCGCCAGCTGGCCCACCCGATCCAGAAGGTCCACAAAGCGCATTACGTGATGCTCAACGTCGAGTGTGAGCAGAAGCCGCTGGAAGAAATCAAGGGTGCCTTCAAATTCAACGACGCTGTCCTGCGCCACCTCGTGATTGCGCGCGACAAAGCCGTCACGGAAGCTTCGCCGATGGCGGTCGCCGTCGCCGAGGAAAAGGCCAAGGAAAAGGAAGCCCAGCAGCGTCGTGAGGCCAAGGCTGCCGCCGAAGCCGCCATGCGCTCCGACAAGGAAGAGAAGCCGGCTGAAGAAGCCAAGGCGGAAGAGCCCAAGGCTGAAGAAGCCAAGGCGGAAGAGCCGAAGGCTGAGGAGGCCGCCGCAGAGGCGCCGGCGGAAGCAGACAAGGCTGAAGAGCCGGCCAAGAAGGAAGCTGCTGCCGAAGAGGCCCCTGCAGCTGAAGAATCCACCGACGACGAGGCCGCAGAGCCCGTCGAGAAGACTGCCTGAGGAGCAACAGCATGAGCCGATATTCACGCAGGCGTAAGTACTGCCGCTTCACGGCAGAAGGTATCGAGGAGATTGACTACAAGGATCTCAATCTCCTCAAGGCATATGTAACCGAGACCGGCAAGATCGTTCCGAGCCGAATCACGGGCACCAAGTCGCACTACCAGCGTCAGCTGGCTACGGCGGTCAAGCGGGCCCGCTATCTCGCGTTGCTGCCTTACACCGATCGCCACTAGGTCGGAAGCAAGGAGCTAGAGTGCAGCCGCTGGCCGCGTGGCTGGTTGCCCGGCCGCAAAACGGCGTCATCGGACTGGCGGCGACGTTGCTGGTGCCTTTCATCAACGTCTTTAGCGGCATCTTCATGGCGCTACTGGTGCTGAAGAATGGGGCGAGGGTGGCCGTCCTGCAGGCGGGCATCGCGGCGGCACTGCTGGCCGTTGTGTCCCTGGTGACAGGGACGACCGCGGTTCAGGTGGCGATTTTTGCCCTGGTTGTCTGGGGTCCCGCGCTGATCGTTGCGGCGATCCTGGCCAAAACCCGGTCACTGACGCTGACGCTGCAGGTTATGGCGTTGGCCATTATTGCGATAGCGGTCGTGATATTCGGTTTCGTGGACGACGTGGTTGCGTTTGCGGAACCATTAACAACGTTTTTTTTGGAGGTATACAGATCGGGTGGATTAGGCGCGCAGGCGGATGCTTTGGCCTCGCGGCCGGTGGAGTTCGCTGAGGAGCTTCTCAGGGTCGCGCTATGGGTCAACTGGATAACCTGGGTGCTTTACCTGCTGTTTGGCTACAGGTTCTACCGACATGCAACCGAGTCAGGGCCAGTGTACGGCAAGTTTCACGACCTGGATTTCGGCTACGTGCTTGCGATCGGGATGGCGATAGCTCTGGTTGTCAG
>JASJCH010000090.1 GCA_030066075.1 Woeseiaceae bacterium | reverse complement strand
GACAATAGCCGGCTTGTGTCCGCGGAGGGGTACTCAAGCGGTCAACGAGGGCAGACTGTAAATCTGCTGGCTATGCCTACGTAGGTTCGAATCCTACCCCCTCCACCAGACATTTTTTACGGCGGAGGCAGGCCGAAAGCGAGTATAGCAGTTGTTTGCGATCTTCGTGCCGGCACCTTGAGCGAGAAAAAAAGGCCGCGAGACACAATCTGAACTGGGTGAAAACCGGTTGGTATTTTCACCGCGGGGAAGACACAAAGAGAGTTTATGGAATCCGGACGGTTTTGACTGATCAAGAGACTGTCAGGATTCTTGCACGTCTGAAAAAGGCGTAAGGCGGGTGTAGTTCAATGGTAGAACCTCAGCCTTCCAAGCTGATGATGTGGGTTCGATTCCCATCACCCGCTCCATCAGGAAGGCAGGTTTCCGGATGAAGCCCACATAGCTCAGGGGTAGAGCACTTCCTTGGTAAGGAAGAGGTCCCGAGTTCAAATCTCGGTGTGGGCTCCAGCCCTTAGGGATTAGGAATCGCAGGAGCGCCCCATGGGCGCGAGAATTTAGGAATCGTAGGAGCGGCCCATGGCCGCGACAGATCAGATAGACGGAAAATTGAAACTTAGATAAGCAGGAAAAAGCTCATGTCTAAAGAGAAATTTGAGAGAACAAAGCCGCACGTAAACGTAGGCACGATTGGACACGTTGACCACGGCAAGACGACGCTGACGGCGGCGCTGACGAAGGTGATGGCCGAGAAGCACGGTGGTGAGGTCAAGGGTTACGACCAGATTGACAACGCGCCTGAGGAGAAGGAGCGCGGCATCACGATTGCGACGGCGCACGTGGAGTACGAGAGTGACAACCGTCACTACGCGCACGTGGACTGCCCGGGCCATGCTGACTACGTGAAGAACATGATCACGGGTGCGGCGCAGATGGACGGTGCGATCCTGGTGGTGAGTGCGGCTGACGGCCCGATGCCGCAGACGCGTGAGCACATCCTGCTGGCGCGCCAGGTAGGCGTTCCGTACATCGTGGTGTACATGAACAAGGCGGACCAGGTTGACGACGAGGAGCTGCTGGAGCTGGTGGAGATGGAAGTCCGCGATCTGCTGAGCACCTACGAGTTCCCGGGCGACGACACGCCGATCATCACGGGCTCGGCGCTGAAGGCGTTCGAGGGCGACAGCTCTGACATTGGCGTACCGTCGATTCACAAGCTGATCGACGAGATGGACAGCTACATTCCGGAGCCCGAGCGTGCGATTGACGGTGATTTCCTGATGCCGGTCGAGGACGTGTTCTCTATCTCGGGTCGTGGCACGGTGGTCACGGGTCGTATCGAGCGCGGCGTTATCCACGTTGGCGACGAGATCGAGATCGTGGGTATCAAGGACACGGAGAAGACGACGTGCACGGGTGTCGAGATGTTCCGCAAGCTGCTGGACGAAGGCATGGCGGGCGACAACGTGGGCATTCTGCTGCGTGGCACCAAGCGTGAAGAGGTTGAGCGCGGCCAGGTACTGGCGAAGCCGGCGTCGATCACGCCGCACACCAAGTTCGAGGCAGAGGTCTACATCCTGACCAAGGACGAGGGTGGTCGTCACACGCCGTTCTTCAAGGGTTACCGTCCGCAGTTCTACTTCCGCACGACGGATGTGACGGGTGCTGTCGAGCTGCCGGAAGGCACCGAGATGGTGATGCCTGGGGATAACGTGCAGATGGTTGTGGAGCTGATTGCTCCGATCGCGATGGAAGAGGGCCTGCGGTTTGCTATCCGTGAGGGTGGCCGCACCGTGGGCGCCGGCGTCGTCGCGAAAATTCTCGACTAACGGTAAAGGCCAGTAGCTCAATTGGCAGAGCGGCGGTCTCCAAAACCGCAGGTTGGGGGTTCGATTCCCTCCTGGCCTGCCACTTAGATTTATGAGTACACAAACAGAAACCAGTCAGGGCAGCGCGCTCGATATCGTGAAGCTGCTGCTAGCAGCAGCGGCTCTCGTGGGCGGCTTGTATTCGTATTACTACTTCGAATTCGAGTATCCGCTGTACCTGCGGGTCCTGATGGTCCTGGGCGGCACGGGTATCGGCATTGCGATCGGTATGACGAGCACCCAGGGTCAGCGTCTCTGGCATTTCATCCAGGGTTCGCGCGTCGAGATCCGCAAGGTCGTCTGGCCGACGCGCCAGGAGACGACGCAGACCGCTATCGCGGTCTTCGTCTTCACGCTGATCATGGCTGTGTTTTTCTGGGCGCTGGATTCGGGTCTGCTCTGGCTGACCCGCAGGCTCGTCGGCTAAGCCGGCGGCAAGCGTCGACAAGGGATAACGGCAGTGGCCTTACGCTGGTACATCGTTCACGCCTACTCGAACTTCGAGCACAAGGTGAAAGCCTCGCTCGAAGAGCGAATCGAGCGCATGGGTTTGCAGGACAAGTTCGGTGAGATCCTGGTCCCGACCGAGGAAGTGGTCGAAATGAAGGAAGGCCAGAAGCGCCGTAGTGAGCGCAAGTTCTTCCCGGGCTACGTGCTTGTCCAGATGGAAATGGACGACGAGACCTGGCACCTGGTCAAGGAAGTGCCAAAGGTGCTCGGCTTCATTGGCGGGTCCTCGGACCGGCCGGCGCCGATCACGGAAAAAGAGGCCGACCACATCCTGCAGCGCGTCAAGGAAGGTGTGGACAAGCCGCGACCGAAGGTGCTGTTCGAGCCGGGCGAAGTCGTCCGCGTCATCGACGGGCCGTTCAACGACTTCTCCGGGGTCGTCGAGTCGGTCAATTACGAGAAGAGCAAGCTGCAGGTTGCAGTACAAATTCTCGGCCGGGCTACGCCGGTCGAGCTGGATTTCGGTCAGGTTGAGAAATCGTAGGAGCGGCCCATGGCCGCGACAGCGATGTTTGAAGAATAGGGTCGCGCCCATGGGGCGCTCCTACAGACGAGGAGCCCGGCAAGGGCGTTTGAACTCGAGAGGAAAATACGATGGCTAAGAAAGTAGCTAGCTACATCAAGCTACAGGTCCCCGCGGGCCAGGCCAATCCGTCGCCGCCTGTCGGCCCTGCTTTGGGTCAGCATGGCGTGAACATCATGGAGTTCTGCAAGGCATTCAATGCGCAGACCCAGGGTGTCGAGCCGGGTTTGCCGATTCCTGTGATTATTACGGTCTACTCGGATCGTAGTTTCACGTTCATTTCCAAGACGCCTCCGGCGGCAGTGCTGCTCCGCAAGGCGGCCGGTGTGCCGAAGGGTTCCGGTGAACCCAACATGGAGAAGGTCGGCAAGGTCAACCGTGCGCAGCTCGAAGAGATTGCGACGACCAAGATGCCGGACCTTACCGCCGCCGACATGGACGCTGCCGTACGCACGATTGCGGGCACGGCGCGCAGCATGGGCATCGAAGTCGAGGGAGTGAAGTAATGGCCGATAGCAAGCGCAAGCAGGCTTTCCGCGAGAAAGTCGAGGCCGGCAAGGCCTACGAGATCTCCGAGGCGCTGGGCCTCGTCAAGGAACTCGCTACGGCGAAGTTCCCCGAGAGTATCGACGTTTCCGTGAATCTCGGCGTCGACCCGCGGAAGTCGGACCAGGTCGTACGCGGCTCGACGGTGCTGCCGAACGGCACGGGCAAGTCGGTTCGCGTCGCGGTTTTCGCACAGGGCGACAACGCCGAGAAGGCCAAGGCCGCGGGCGCCGACATCGTCGGCTTCGAAGACCTTGCGGAGACCGTCAAGAAGGGCGAGCTCAACTTTGATGTTGTCATCGCGACGCCGGATGCCATGCGAGTGGTGGGCCAGCTCGGTCAGATTCTCGGCCCGCGCGGCCTGATGCCGAACCCGAAGGTCGGCACGGTCACGGCTGATGTCGAGAATGCTGTCCAGAACGCCAAGGCGGGCCAGGTCCGTTATCGCACCGACAAGGCAGGCATCATTCACTGCCCGATCGGACGCGCGGACTTCGAAGTGCCGGCGCTGGTCGAGAACCTCGATTCACTGCTGGCCGACCTCAAGAAGGCCAAGCCGGCGTCCGCCAAGGGCCAGTACGTCAAGAAGTTGACGGTCTCATCAACGATGGGGCCGGGTATTTCAGTCGATCGCGCGTCAGTCGACGCGTAATCGAGTGGAAAGCCGCAGGGACGCGGCAATCGTCGAAGACCACAGGCGACCGTGTTGAGTCACGGTCTTAATAACCGCCTGTGTAGATGGTGAAACCTGAGTCAGTAACGCTGGCGACGGTTGCCATCCGACAGGAGGCACGGAGCCTCCGAAGGGTGCGGGAAGGGTTCGCCCTTTTCGTTTGTTAGTAACCGTTAGGCCAGGAGTAAATCATGGCACTGAGACTCGAAGACAAGAAACAGCTTGTCAAAGAGGTGAACGCGGTTGCGGGCGACTCGGTAACGGCTGTTGCAGCCGAGTACCGGGGACTGTCTGTTGCAGAAATGACGGAGTTGCGCAAAGAAGCGCGCAATGCCGGCGTTTACATGCGTGTGGTCAAGAACACGCTGGCGCGCCGGGCCGTTGAAGGCACGGACTTTGAGTGCATGCAGGAAACGCTCAAAGGACCGATTCTGCTCGCGTTTGCCAAGGACGATCCAGGTGCCGCTGCCAGGGTCATCAAAGACTTTGCCAAGGAGCATGACGCTCTGCAGGCGGTCTCGCTATCAGCCGGTGGGCAGCTCATGCCGGGCTCTGATCTTGCGAAGTTGGCGGATCTGCCGACGCTCGATCAGGCGCGCGCAATGCTGCTCGGCGTCATGATGGCACCGATGAGCCAACTGGTACGCACACTGGCAGAACCTTCTGCAATGCTGGCTCGCACCCTCGGTGCGCGCGGCGAGCAGTAAGCCTGCCTGGATTGCATAGAACTATTGCCTGACTCAGGAAACATTATTTAGAGGAAAAGACACATGGCACTGTCAAACGAAGATCTGCTCAAAGAACTGAGCGCAAAGCCAATCATGGAAGTTGTCGAGCTCGTCAAGATGCTCGAAGAGGAGTGGGGCGTTTCGGCCGCTGCTCCTGTCGCCGTTGCCGCGGGTCCCGCAGCCGGTGGCGACGCTGGTGAAGCCGCTGCCGAGAAGGACGAGTTCGACGTCGTTCTGACCGGTTTCGGCGATGCCAAGGTTGGCGTCATCAAAGCCGTCCGCACGATCACGGGCCTTGGCCTCAAGGAAGCCAAGGACGCGGTCGAAGGCACACCGTCGACCATCAAGGAAGGCGTTGCCAAGGACGAAGCAGAAGAAGTCAAGAAGCAGCTTGAAGAAGCTGGCGGCACGGTAGAGCTGAAGTAATCAGCTCACCGATGCTGTTGATTGATTTTTCTGCTGACGACCCGACGGGTCACAAGTCGGGCAAGCAGCCAGTCGCTTCGCGGCTGGCTGCTTGCGCGCATCTGTAATTAACGAAGGTACTCTCGAATGGCCTATTCATTCACTGAGAAAAAGCGCATCCGCAAGAACTTCGGCAAGCGTCCAACGATCCTGGACGTGCCGTACCTGCTGTCGATCCAGGTCGACTCGTACAAGAAGTTCCTGCAGACGGACAAGACGATCGAAGAGCGTGACGACCTTGGTCTGCACGCCGCGTTCCAGTCGGTGTTTCCGATTGTCAGTTACTCAGGCAACGCCGCGCTCGAATACGTGAGCTACCGCCTGGGCGAGCCCGTGTTCGACGTCAAGGAATGCCAGATGCGCGGGTTGACCTACGCGGCGCCGATTCGCGTCAAGGTTCGCCTCGTCATTTATGACAAGGAAGCCTCCGGGACCCCGAAGCCCGTCAAGGACATTCGAGAGCAGGAAGTCTACCTCGGTGAAATGCCGCTGATGACCGATCACGGCACGTTCGTGATCAATGGCACCGAGCGTGTCATCGTTTCGCAGCTGCATCGCTCACCGGGCGTCTTTTTCGATCACGACAAGGGCAAGACGCACAGCTCCGGCAAGCTGCTGTTCTCGGCCCGGGTCATTCCTTACCGCGGTTCCTGGCTGGACTTCGAGTTCGACCCCAAGGACGCCGTATTCGCGCGTATCGACCGCCGCCGCAAGCTGCCGGTCACGATCATCCTGCGCGCGCTGGAAATGACCAATGAAGAAATGCTGGATCTCTTCTTCGAGACCAACGAGTTTTATCTCTCGGAGAAGGATATCAAGATGCACCTCGTTCCCGAGCGGTTGCGCGGCGAGACGGCGACATTCGACATCAAGCTTGGTCGCAAGCTGATCGTCGAGGAAGGTCGCCGCATCACGGCCAAGCACGTCCGGGATATGAACAAGTCGACCGTCGACAAACTGGCCGTGCCGGCAGAGTATCTCGACGGCAAGATTCTCGCGCACGACGTCGTCGACACGGAGACGGGCGAGCTGCTTGCCGCCGCCAATGCCGAACTGACCGCGGAGCTGGTCGAGGCGCTGGTTGGTGCGGGCATCGAGACGATTCGCACGCTGTACGTCAACGACCTCGATCGCGGCCCGTTCATCTCGAACACCCTGAATATCGATCCGTCGACGACGCGCCTCGAGGCGCTCGTCGAGATTTATCGCATGATGCGCCCGGGCGAGCCGCCGACCAAGGAAGCGGCCGAGAACCTGTTCCAGAACCTGTTCTTCAACCCCGACCGCTACGACCTGTCGGCCGTCGGCCGCATGAAGTTCAACCGCCGCGTCGGTCGCGACAACGCGGACGGCATCGGCGTGCTGGACAAGGAAGACATCCTCGCGGTGCTGCAGACGCTGATCGACATTCGCAATGGTTACGGCACGGTCGATGACATCGACCACCTGGGCAACCGCCGCGTGCGCAGCGTCGGCGAGATGGCCGAGAACGCGTTCCGCGTGGGCCTCGTGCGCGTCGAGCGCGCCGTCAAGGAGCGCCTGACGCAGGCCGAGACCGAAGGCCTCATGCCGCAGGAAATGATCAATGCGAAGCCGGTCGCGGCCGCCGTCAAGGAGTTCTTCGGCTCGAGCCAGCTGTCGCAGTTCATGGATCAGAACAACCCGCTGTCGGAAGTGACGCACAAGCGGCGCGTATCGGCGCTTGGCCCGGGTGGCCTGACGCGCGAGCGCGCCGGCTTCGAGGTGCGCGACGTGCACCCGACGCACTACGGCCGCGTCTGCCCGATCGAGACGCCTGAAGGCCCGAACATCGGTCTCATCAACTCGCTCGCCGTGTACGCACGGACCAACGAGTACGGCTTCCTCGAGACGCCGTACCGCAAGGTCAAGAACGGTAAGGCAACGGCCGAAATCGAGTACCTGTCGGCGATCGAGGAGAGTCAGTACGTCATCGCCCAGGCCAACTCCGAACTCGACAAGAACGGCAAGTTCGTCGAGGAACTCGTCGCCGTGCGCCACAAGAACGAGTTCACGCTGTCGGCGCCCGAGGACATCGAGTACATGGACGTCAGTCCGCGCCAGATCGTCTCGGTTGCCGCGTCGCTGATTCCGTTCCTCGAGCACGATGACGCTAACCGGGCCCTGATGGGGTCGAACATGCAGCGCCAGGCCGTACCGACACTGCGCGCCGAAGCGCCGCTGGTCGGAACCGGCATGGAGCGCGCGGTCGCGGTCGACTCCGGTGTTACGGTCGTCGCCCGCCGCGGTGGCGTCGTCGACTCGGTCGATGCGTCGCGCATCGTCGTGCGCGTCAATGATGACGAGACCAGCGCGACAGAGGCCGGTGTCGACATCTACAACCTGACCAAGTACACGCGCTCGAACCAGAACACGTGTATCAACCAGCGGCC
>JASJCH010000089.1 GCA_030066075.1 Woeseiaceae bacterium | reverse complement strand
CGCAATCATCACGCGCTGCCGCATGCCGCCCGAAAGTTCGTGTGGATAAGCGCGCACCTGTCGCGGCGCGTCCGGCAAGCCTACGCGCTCGAGAAACTCGATCACCCGGTTGCGCGCGGCCCGGCCGTGGGCGAGATCGTGGCGGGCGACGACTCGACCGAGCTGCGCGCCGATCGACAGGTAGGGATTCAACGCCTGTGCCGGATCCTGGAACACCATGGCGATGCGGGATGCGCGCAGCCCGTCGAGCGAGCGCTCGCTGGCGCCCAGCAGCTCCTCGCCATCAAACCTGGCGCTGCCGTCGATCCGTGCGGTCGCCGGTAACAGCCCCAGGATGGCCAGCGCCGTTTGCGACTTGCCCGAGCCCGACTCGCCGACCAGGCCGACCGACTCGCCCGCTTCCACCCTGAAGCTGATGCCGTCGACAGCCGCCTGCTCGCCGTAGTGCACGGACAGCTTGTCGAGAGCAAGCAGGCTCACAGCTCGCCCCTCGCGTCAAAGTGATCGCGCAATACGTCGCCCAGGAAATTGAACAGCAGCAGGATTGCCGCGAGTAGCGTCGCCGGAATCAGCAACATCCAGGAAGCGCCCTCCATCTGGTTGACGCCGGCGTCGACCAGCGTGCCGAGTGACGTCTGTGGCTCCTGGATGCCGAGGCCGAGGAAACTCAGGAAAGACTCGACGAGGATCGCCTGCGGAATGGTCAGCGTCACGTAGACGATGACCACGCCGACCAGGTTCGGCGCGATATGACGCAACAGGATACGCGCCGGCGACACGCCGATTAGTCGCGCCGCCGCCACGAATTCGCGTTCCCGCAGCGACAGGGTCTGGCCGCGGACGATGCGCGCCATGTCCAGCCAGTTGATCGCGCCGATCGCGACGAAGATCAGCAGGAAGTTGCGCTCGAACGCCACCATCAACAGGATCACGAAGAAGATGAACGGCAGCGCGTACAGCGTGTCGACGAAGCGCATCATCAATGCGTCAACGCGCCCGCCCGCATAGCCCGCGATGGCGCCATAAGCCACGCCGATGACGAGGCTGACGATACTCGCGACGACCGCCACGAGAATCGTCACCTGCACGCCGAGCATCGAACGAACGAACAGGTCCCGGCCGAGGTCGTCGGTACCGAATAGCTGCAACCCCTCCAGCGTCGGTGGCTGCAACAAGGCGTCGAAGTTGGTCTGGTCGTAATCGTGCGGGCTGACCAACGGGCCCGCCAGGGCAACGGCGATGATGCCGAGCAGCAGCCCTCCGGTGACTTTAATGCTCCGATTCATCGGCGCCGAATCCTCGGGTCGATGACGCCGTAGAGAAGGTCGACGACCAGGTTCAACAGCACGATGAGCGCCGCGTAGAAAATCACGATGCCCAGCACCAGCGTGTAATCGCGATTCAGCGCGCCGTTCACGAAGGACCGCCCGAGGCCCGGGATGCCGAAGATCTCCTCGACGACCACTGAACCAGTCAGAATCGCCGCAATCGCCGGGCCCATGTACGACAGCACCGGCAGCATTGCCGGCTTGAGCGCGTGGTAGCGAACGACCGCACCCATGCCGAGGCCCTGCGCCCGCGCGGTGCGAATGAAATCCGACGCCAGAACGTCGATCATGCTGGCACGCGTCAGGCGCGCGATATAGGCGATCTGCGGCAGCGCCAGTGATACCACTGGCAGGATCAAGCGGCCGATACCGCCGCTGCCGCTCCAGCCGGCCGGCAGCCATTGCAGCTTCACTGCCAGCAACAGCACGAGAACCGGGGCAATCACGAAGACAGGGATAGAAATACCCGTCATTGCGAAGCCCATCACCGCCCGGTCGAGCAGCGTATTGCGGCGCAATGCCGCGAAGGTCCCTGCGGCGACGCCGAGGACGACCGCGAGCAGCATCGCCATGGCGCCGAGTTGCAACGACACCGGGAAAGCGTTGCCGATCAGCTCGCCGACCGAATAGTCGCGGTAGTGATACGAAGGACCGAGATCGCCCGTGACAACGCCCGAGAGGTAGGTGATGAACTGGCGATGCAGCGGCTGGTCGAGATTGTAAGCTGCCTCGAGGGCCTCGCGCGTGTCGGGCGGCAGCACGCGCTCGTCGTCAAACGGACCGCCCGGTGCGGCATGCACCATCAGAAAGGCGAGCACAATCACCAACAGCAGTGTCGGAATTGCGCCCAGCAGTCGCTTCAGGGCGTATAGCAGCAAAGCGGATTCCGGTCAGGGCGTGGCGTCAACAGGCGCCAGGCTCAGGTGCTGACTGTAATGGTAATCCAGCACATTGTCTTCCCAGCCCTGGACCCCGGGGTTGACGAGATGCTTGCTGACGTAAAAGTACAGCGGGATCGCCGCATGGTCCGCCAGGAATACGCGCTCCGCCTCCTCGAGGTGTACGCGGCGCCACTGCGGGTTAGTCTGACTCGCCGCCTGGTCCATCATCGCATCGTACTCCTCGTTCACGTAGCGCGGCATGTTCGCCTCGTTGTCGCTCTCGACGATGCTCAGGAAAGTGTGGGCGTCGTTGTAGTCGCCGATCCAGCTCGACCGGAATACTTGCGTCACCTCGGCTTCACGCATGTTGGCGAGCAGCACCTGGAGTTCCTCGTTGATCAGCGTGGTCTCGACACCGAGCGCGTCTTTCCACATTGCCTGCACGGCCAGCGCGATGCGGCGGTGTTCGTCCGAGGTGTTGTAGCGCAGCTCGATCTCGAGCGGGTTGTCAGGCCCGTAGCCGGCCTCGGCCAGCAGCCGTCGCGCCCGGGCATTGCGCTCGTCCTGGCTCATGTCCGCAAACGCCAGGCGGCGCGGCTCGTAATTGTCCACACCCGGCGGCACCCAGCTGTAGGCCGGCGCTTCACCCCGGCCGACTATTTTCTCGACGAGCACTTCTCGATCAATGGCCATCGACAGCGCCTCGCGCAACCCCGGGTTGTCCCTGAACGGCGGCTTTGTCAGGTTGAACCCGTAGTAATAGATGCCCAGGTACGGCGCAACCCTGAGTTCGTCGCCGTATTCCTCGCGGACCTGGGCAAAGTTGTCGGGCGGCACGGTGCTCGTAATGTGCAGCTCACCGGCGCGATAGCGATTCAGCTCGGTAACGCCCTGCGTCAGGACGTGGTGCCGCACCTCGTCGATCGCGGTCGCGGCGTTGTTCCAGTAATACTCGTTGCGGCTCAACTCCAGCACCGACCCCGGGACCCACGCGTCCAGCGTATACGCGCCGTTCGACAGGAGGTTGCCGGGGCGGGTGAACTCGTCGCCGTGCATCGCGATGGATCCGGCGTGCACCGGGAACGTGACCGGGTGGGTCAACAGGGCCAATAGATAAGGTGTCGGTTGTTCCAGTCGAATGGTCAACGTGCGGTCGTCGACGGCCTCGACGCCCAGTTCGTCGGGCGACAGCTCACCCGCGACGATCGCCTCGGCGTTGGCGATCACGGCGATCGAGTTCGCATAGAACGCCGCGGTGGCCGGGTCGACGAGTCGCCGCAAACTGAAAGCAAAGTCTCCGGCCGTTACCGGGTCGCCGTTCGACCAGCGGGCGTTGTCACGAATAACGAAGGTGTAGGTGAGGCCATCGTCGGCAATGCTCCACGACTCCGCCGCGCCGGGGATCAACTCGCCGCCGGGTGCGTAACTGAGCAAGCCCTCGCCAATATCGCGCAGGACGTCACCGGCCTGGGTGCTCCTGGCCTTTTGTGGGTCCACCGATTCCGGGTCCGCCGGCAGGCCACGATGGAGTACGGGCGTTTCCGGCTCGTCGATGTCTTCGGTTGCCTGGTACTGCCAGACGACGAATGCCGCGCCAGCGAACAGGATGACGTAGACAAAGGCACGCAGTTTCGACATTAAGCAGACTTCCTGAGGCGGCGTTTTTTCAGATGCACGAGCAGTAGCGAAACCGCAGAGGGCGTCATGCCCTCCAGCCTGGACGCCTGTCCCAGCGTCACCGGCCGTGCGTGCTGGAGCCGCTGACGCGCTTCGTTCGACAGGCCGTCGACCTCAGCGTAGTCGAGGTCCTCGGGCAGCCGCAGCGACTCCTGCTTCGCGTGTTTCGCAATCTCGCGTTCCTGCCGGTCAATGTAGCCAGCGTACCTGGCCTGGACTTCGACCTGCGTCTCAATCTGCTCGCGCAGCTCCAGGGCGTAATTTCCCGGCATCGCGCCTACGTGGTCCAGGGCGACCACATCCGCATAGCGGTTCTCGGGGCGCTTGAGCAGGTCCGCCGCGCTGAGGCCGTTCGCGCGCAGGCCGGCCAGCCGCTGCTGTTCGGCGGCCACGGCCTCCATCTTCAGATTGAACGCCGACCAGCGCGTATCGCCGACCAGGCCGAACTTGCGGCCAATCGGTGTCAGTCGCTGGTCGGCGTTGTCCTCGCGTAGAGTAAGCCGGTACTCGGCTCGACTCGTGAACATCCTGTAGGGCTCGCTGACGCCGCGGGTGATCAGGTCGTCAACCAGCACCCCGAGGTAGGCTTCCTCGCGCCCGGGGAACCACTGATCCTGCCCCAGCGCATGCCGCGCCGCATTCAGCCCGGCCAGCAGCCCCTGGGCGCCGGCCTCTTCGTAACCTGTCGTGCCGTTGATCTGCCCGGCGAACCATAGCCCCCCGAGCGCACGCGTCTCGAGCGTTGGCCGCAGGTCGCGCGGATCGAAATAGTCGTACTCGATCGCGTAACCCGGCTGCGTGATTTCGGCGCGGCCAAACCCCGGGATCGAGCGCACGAAGCGCTCCTGCGTCTCATGCGGCAGGCTCGTCGAGATGCCGTTCGGATAGACCACGTTCGTCGTCAGCCCCTCCGGCTCGACGAATACCTGGTGGGAATCCTTGTCCGCGAAGCGCACGATCTTGTCTTCGACCGAGGGGCAGTAGCGCGGCCCGACACCATCGATGGCGCCCGTGAACATCGGCGACTCGTCCAGCGCGCCGCGAATGATGTCGTGTGTCTCTGCCGTGGTCTTGGTGATGTGACACGACACCTGCCGCGGGTGTTCGCTGCGCCGGCCGAGGAAGGAGAAAACCGGCCGCGGCTCGTCGCCGGGCTGTTCCTGCATCGCGCTGTAGTCGATCGTCCGGCCATCGAGGCGCGGCGGCGTACCCGTCTTCAGGCGCGCCACGCGAAACGGCAGCTCGCGCAGGCGCCTTGCCAGGGCGATCGCCGGCGCGTCGCCGACGCGCCCCCCCGGCTGTTCCGTATGACCGACGAGAATGCGGCCGCCGAGGAAGGTGCCCGTCGTAATCACCACGGCTTTAGCCTCGACGCGCGTCCCGCCCGCCGTGACCACGCCCGCAACGCGCTCGCCGGTCACCACCAGGTCATCCACCGGTTGCTCGAGGATGTCCAGGCCTGGCTGGCCCTCGACGATGGCCCGTATTGCCTGACGGTAGAGTTCGCGGTCAGCCTGGGCGCGCGTGGCCCGAACGGCCGGGCCCTTGCTCGCGTTCAGCGTGCGGAACTGGATGCCGGCCTTGTCGATGGCCCTCGCCATGGCGCCGCCCAGCGCGTCGATTTCGCGGGTCAGGTGGCCCTTGCCGATGCCGCCAATCGCCGGATTGCAGCTCATCTGGCCGAGGCCGGAACGGCTGTGAGTGACGAGCAGCGTGCGCGCACCGGACCGCGCGGCGGCCAGTGAGGCCTCCGTCCCGGCGTGACCGCCTCCGACCACGATGACATCGTACGCTTGCGGCATTGGTTAAAGAGTGTGCAGTGAGGGTGGCGCATTTTAGCGCTTTACTTGTCCGCAGCATATGGCCAAGATGGCAGCGCTTCAGTATTTCCACGAGTGATTATGGTCAGAACGTCAGCACTGGCGCTGCTGCTCTTGTGCCTGCCGGTTGCCGGCAACGCGCTCGATCTCGAAGACTGCCGCATCAGCGCCGGCCCCGGTTACCCGGGCATCAAGGCGCGCTGCGGAACCTTCGAGCGCCCCCTCGACCCGGCCAGCCCGGGTGGCGAGATGCTCGAACTGCGCGTCGCCGTCGTGCCCGCGCTCGACCTGACGCCGGAACCTGATCCACTCGTGCCCCTCGCGGGCGGCCCTGGTGGCAGCGCGATCCAGTTTTACTCCGCTTACGCGGGCGCGTTCGAGCCCGTGCGGCGCACGCGCGATATCTTGCTGATCGACCAGCGCGGCACGGGCGACTCCGCGCACATGGACTGTCCGATAGACGACGACATTGTCGAAGGCCAGTACACCGAAGAGGAAACCATCGCGTTCACGCAGTCGTGTCTCGACCAGCTGCCGCATGACCCGCGCTTTTTCACGACCAGCGTGGCTGTCGCCGACCTCGAGGCCCTGCGCGAGGCCCTGGGCTACCCGGCGCTGAACCTGCTCGGGACCTCTTACGGCTCGCGCGTTGCCCAGCATTTCGCGCGCCGTTATCCCGACTCGACGCGCACGGTTGTCATCGACGGCGTCGTTCCGCCGCAGCTGCCCCTCGGCCCGGGCATCGCGCTCGAGGCCCAGCGGGCCATCGACGAGATCTTTGCCCGCTGCGCGGAAGACGTCGCCTGCAACGAGCGGTTTCCCGAGATCGACCTCGACTTCGCGGCGCTGCGGGCAGAACTCGAGAACGAGCCGGTCATGGTCTCGCTGCTCGATCCCGCAACCGGCCGGCCCACCGAGATCGTGTTCGGTCGCAACGAGCTGGCGGGCGCCGTCCGGCTGCTGGCGTACCAGCCACAGTCCATCGCGATCCTCCCGCTCATGATCCACGAGGCCGCTAACGGCAATCTCGTGCCGCTCGCCGCACAGTTCCAGATGACAATGACAAGCCTCGCGGATGCTCTTGCGCTCGGTATGCACAACTCGGTCATGTGCACCGAGGACCTGCCGTTCCTGGACCGCGACGCTATCGATTTCGACGCGCTCGAGAAAACGTACATTGGCGCCATGCAGCTCGAGGCTCTCGACACGATCTGTTCCGTCTGGCCCCGGGGACCGATCGACGACGACTTCAACGAGCCGCTGGCCACCAACATTCCGGTGTTGCTGCTGTCCGGCACCGCGGACCCGATCACGCCGCCCAGCTACGCCGAGATGGCGCTGGTCGAGATGACCAACCACACACATATCGCCAACGAGCGGCAGGGCCACGGCCAGGTCGCCGCGGGCTGCATGCCTGACGTGATCGCGAGTTTCGTTGCGTCGGCCGACCCGGCGGCGCTCGACGCATCCTGCATGGAGCGCGCTTTCATCATGCCGTTTTTCGTCGACTTTTCGGGGCCGCAGCCATGATCCGGGTCAACGACATTCACAAGTCGTTTGGCGCGGTGCGCGCCGTGCGCGGCGTAAGCTTCGAGGCGCCCGACGGCAAGATTACCGGCCTGCTCGGCCCGAACGGCGCCGGCAAATCGACCACGCTGCGCGTGCTGTACACGGTGCTGCAGCCGGACCAGGGCAGCGCCGCGATCGACGGCTGCGACGTCGTCACCGACAGCCTGGCGGCCCGACGCCGCATCGGCGCGCTGCCGCACGGCGCCGGTTTGTACCCGCACCTGACGGCGCGCGAGAACATTGCTTACTACGCGAAGCTTTGTGGCCTCGGGAAAGACGCCATCGACGAGCGCGTCGAAACGCTCGTCGACCTGCTGGAGATCGACGAGTTCGCCGATCGCAAGACCAAGGGATTCTCGCAGGGCCAGCGCACCAAGGT
>JASJCH010000088.1 GCA_030066075.1 Woeseiaceae bacterium | reverse complement strand
CGGTGGCGTTCCTGAAGGCGGACTTGTCGGTGGCGGGGTCAAGCAGGCTGTCGATATCGGCCCGCGGCAGTTCGACCTAATTCGAGAGAAATATCGAGTTGACGGCGCTCGACATGCGGTGATGCGAGCTGGCCTCCTCGTTGTCGAACGCGACGGCCAGCGGCAGCGACGGCGACATCACGCCGTCATTGAGCTGCCAGAGACCCGATTCCCGCAGAATGCCGTCACTGTCGGCCTTAACGTCGATGAAACCGTGGCGTGTCGCCAACTCGGCCAGTCGATGGCGTGTCGGCACGTAGACCGGCACGATAGAGTTCATGGCCGCAGCCCAGCCGGGCAGGTTGCGATCGTCGGGAATCTCGGGCGGCTCGGTCATGATGATGCGGCGCGCGCCGGCCACGCTCAGGACCTCGATAATGCGTCCATAGGTGGCGCTGATCTCGTCGGCATCGGCATTCTTCGCCTCGATGCTGACGATGAAGGCATTCTCGAGCGGCTTGTTGGGCAGCTGGCTTGCCAGCCGGTCATAAAGCATGCGGTCGGCCGCGACAAACCACTGCGCGAGCGGCCCGTAAACGAGCAGCATCAGCACGCTGACGAAGGCCAACGTGATAATGCGGTTACGCTTTTGTTTTTGTTGCGATTTCAACGACTGCAAGTTCCCTTTTCGAGGTCGAAAGTATAGGCAAAGGCAAGACCCCGTTATGAGATAGGGTTGGCATTTTTTATGTAAGAAACAGGCCCGGAGGCGGTGCTATCATTGGGCTCCGCGGCCCAGGCTGCATTGAAATCGCCGCGACGGGCGCGGCCGGGCCTCCCCGATCAGTCAATAAAATCATTAAAAACATATAGTTATCGATGTCAAAGGCGAAGACGGCATACCTCTGCAGTGAGTGTGGCGCGCACAGCGTCAAGTGGGCAGGGCAGTGCCCCGATTGCGCCGCGTGGAACACGCTCGCGGAGACCCGAATCGTTGCGGCAAAGGCGGCAACCGGCCCGGCGGTGGCGCCGGCGAGCCTGGAGGCCCTGCCCGATAACCTGGCGATGCGCCACGCAAGCGGTTTCGACGAGTTCGATCGCGTGCTCGGCGGCGGCCTGGTGCCCGGCGCGGTCGTTCTGCTGGGCGGTGACCCCGGCGTCGGCAAGTCCACATTGCTGCAGCAAGTCTCGGCGCGGCTGGCCGAGGCGGGCGAGCCGGTGTTCTATGCGACAGGCGAGGAATCCCTGCGTCAGGTCGGCCAGCGAGCCCAGCGGCTCGGGTTGTCATCTGCCAACCTGAGCCTGATCGCCGACACCTCGCTCGAGAATGTACTCGAACAGGCGCGCGCCGTTTCGGCGCGGGTCCTGGTGATCGATTCGATACAGACGATGTCGAGCGCGGAGCTGCCCTCGGCGCCGGGCGCTGTCGCTCAATTGCGGGCCTGCGTGGGTCGCCTCGTGCAGTTCGCCAAGCAAAACGAAGTCGCTATATTCATCATCGGCCACGTCACCAAGGAGGGCGCAATCGCCGGGCCGCGCGTCGTCGAACACATGGTGGACACGGTGCTGTATTTCGAGAGCGACCCGGCAAGCCGCTACACGTTGATTCGCTCCGTCAAGAATCGCTTCGGCGCGAGTGGCGAGATGGGAGTGTTTGCGATGACCGAGACCGGGTTTCGGCAGGTCCGCAATCCGTCGGCGATCTTCCTGTCGCGGGATACGGTCGATGAGCCGGGCAGCGTGGTCTCGGTGGCCTGGGAAGGCAGTCGCCCGTTGCTCGTGGAGGTGCAGGCGCTGGTTGCCGATGGTGCAACGGCACACCCCAAACGGCTGGCGCAGGGTATCGAGCAAAACCGGCTGGCGCTGCTACTCGCTGTCCTGCAAAGGCATGGCGGCCTGGCGATCGGGCCGGAAGACGTGTTCGTGAACGTCGTCGGTGGGTTGCGCATCAACGAGACCGCGGTCGATCTCCCGGCGCTGCTCGCGGTGGTTTCGAGCTTTCGCGACCGTGCGCTGCGCGAGGGGCTCGTGTGTTTCGGCGAGATCGGCCTTGCTGGCGAGATCCGGCCGGCGAAGTTCGGCGAAGAACGTATCGCGGCCGCCGCCAAGCAGGGCTTCAGGCAGGCGATTGTCCCGGCCGCCAACGTGCCGAGGCGTGTTCCCGAAGGAATCGAGGTCGTCGGCGTTAAACGGGTCCGCGAGGTGCTCGAACTCGCGTTCTAGCCGCCGCTGTCGGCTGCTTCGATGCGCTGCCCGATGCGCACGGAACGGATGCGCGTGTCGTCCGACTCCACGATCTCGATGGGGTAGCCGGAGATCTTGAGGCAAGTTCGCGGCTCGGGAATTGTCTCGAGCATCTCAACGATCAGGCCGTTCACCGTCTTGGGGCCATCGGTCGGCAGGTCCCAGTCCTGCGAGCGATTGAGCTCGCGGATATTCGCCGAGCCGTCCACGATCCACGAGTTGGAGCCTTCGCGCACCACATCGTCGTCCTCATCGGCCGGATCGGTGGTGAACTCACCGACAATCTCTTCCAGGATATCCTCGAGCGTTACGATTCCCTGAATGTCGCCGTACTCGTCCACAACGAGGGCGATCCGCTGGCGGCGTCGCTGGAACTGCACGAGCTGGGTGCTGAGCGGGGTCCCCTCAGGCACGAAGTACGGCTCCGACAGCAGCTTGCGCAGGGTGTCCCGCTCTATCGCGCGCTCCGAGAGGTTCGCCAGCCGCCGCAGGTGCAGAACTCCGAGAACCTGGTCGATGTGTTCGCGATAGACGGGCAGGCGGGTGTGACCGCTCTCGGCAATCACGCGCTGGATTTCCGTGATGTCGTTGTCGAGGTCGATGCCAACAATCTCGTTGTGCGGGACCATTACGTCGTCCACGGTCACTTTCTCGAGGTCGAGGATGCTGATCAGCATCTTGCGGTAGCGAGTCGAGATTCGACTGCCGGCTTCGTAGACGAGTGTTCGCAACTCTTCCTGTGTCAGCGAGTGCAATTGCGCGCCTTTGCCACGCACGCCGAGCAGGAACAGCAGGGCGTTCGAACACATGTTGATCAGCCAGACGAAGGGCCAGGTGAGAAACTGCAGCGGGTAGTAGACGAGTGCGGCCGGGAACGCCAAGCGCTCCGGGTGCAGGGCGGCGAGAGTCTTCGGTGCGGTTTCCGCGAAGATCAAAACGACGATCGTGAGCAGGGGAATCGCAACGGCGACAGCAGGTTCGCCGCCGATCGACGCCGCGATCAGTGTGACGATAGCAATCAGTGCGGCGTTGGCTAGGTTGTTGCCAAAAAGAATCAGGCCGAGCAGCCGATCGGGACGTTTGAGCAGTCTTTCCGCGAGGATCGCTCCGCGGTGGCCTTCGCGGGCTTTGTGCCGGAGCTGGTAGCGATTCAGGCTCATTAACGCCGTTTCCGAGCCCGAGAAGAAGGCCGAAAGCAGCAGTAATGTGACGAGCAGAACGACAAGAACTGCTAGGGGAACGTCATCGCCCAACGAAAGGCTACCTCCTTGAAATCAGTACCGTTTCACTTCATCAGGACGCGGGCAGGCTGTCAAGAAACCAGGTCTCAGCTCCAGCTGCGATTCAACAGCTCTTCGAGAACGTAGCGGGCGCCGAAGTAGGCAAGGCACAGGAACGCGAATCCCCAGAGGTAGAGGTAGACAGCACGCTTGCCGCGCCAGCCCGCGAACACCCGGCCGGCGACCAGGATGCCGAACAAGAGCAGGGCCAGCAGCGAGAACACTGTCTTGTGCGCGAGGTGCTGGGCGAACAGGTTCTCGACGAATGCGAAACCCGACAGGACCGCCAGGAGCAGGACGGAGAAACCGGCTGCCGTGACGCTGAACAGCAGCTTTTCGGTGGTCTCGAGCGGCGCGAACAGCTGGTTGCCCGATGAGAGCATGCCGGCCTTGAGGCGGCGGTCCTGGACCAGCGCAAAGACCGCGATGATGGCGCCCGCTGTGAGCAAGCCGTAGGCGAACATGGCGATCAGGATATGAGCCTGGATCTGCCAGGTGAGCCCTGAGGAGGTCGGCACGTCGGGCTGCATATCCATCGGGATCGTGGCGATCGCCGCCAGTAGAAACAGGCCCGCGGCCATGCCGCGCAAGGTCGGTTCGAGGGCGCCAAAGAGGGCGATGACGGCCAGTTGCAGGCCGATCAGCGAGACGGCGCCTGCGAGCGAGACGCTGAGGCCGCTTGCCTGGATGACCTCGCCAATGAGGTCGTGACCGTGCAGCGCCACGCCAACGGCGGCAAACAGCACGGCAAGGACCTGTAACAGCTTCGATCGGGCGTCGAATTTCGGTAGCCGGGAAGCCGCGAAAGCGAGGGCTGCCAACAGGTACAGCAAGAGAATTGTGATTTGAAACACAGAAACCGACCGGGGGTTTTTCTAACGTCTCATTGTCTGAATCTTCCCACAGGGCGGTGTTCATTAGAACCCCATTGGCATGCGTATTCGTGTACTAGGATGTAGCGGCGGCATTGGTGCGGGCTCGCGCACTTCGGCTTTGCTGGTCGACGACGATGTGCTGATCGATGCCGGCACGGGCATTGGCGATCTCGAACTGGACGAGATCGACTCGATTCGCCATGTCTTCCTGACCCACGCGCATCTCGACCACATCGCGGGTCTGCCGATGCTCGTGGACAGCGTGTTCGACGAGAATTTCGACAAGCCGCTGACGGTCTATGCGCGTGAGGAGACGCTGCGCGCGGTCCAGGACCACCTCTTCAACGATGTGATCTGGCCGAACTTTGGCAGGTTGCCCAGCCCGGAGCGCCCGATGCTGCGTTACCAGGTGTGCAGCCCAGGCGACACGATCACGATCGATCACCGCAACTTCTACGCTGTCGACGTTATGCACACGGTGCCCACGCTCGGCTACACGGTGCAGAACTCGGGCGGCGTGTTCGCCATCAGCGGCGACACCAAGACCAACGAGACGCTCTGGCCGGTTCTGAATAGCTGTGATGACCTCAGGGTGCTTGTCATCGAAGTATCATTCCCGAACGAAATGGCGCAGCTGGCGAATGACGCTGGCCACTACTGCCCGAACACGCTCGTGCAGGACCTGCAGCGCCTGGATCACGAGCCGGAGATCTGGCTTACGGGCATGAAGCCCGGTGAGGAGGATCGCATACTCGCCCAGGTGCTCGACGCCGCGCCGGACAAGAATATCCAGATGCTGTCGCGCGGGACCGTCCTAAAGGTCTAGCAGCAGGCGGCGGTCCCTGAGTCAGGCCTCGGGCCTGATTCGAGTGAGCGGGTCGCATTTGCCTAGCTCGGTCTGGCCGGAACGCAGCATTAGTAGGTAGACGTCTGCCGAGAAGATCTGTCTTGATTCGTCAAGCCATTCCCGCACCGGCGCCTCGATCCACGCTCGCGTGCGAGTCGTCAGGACGATCGTTTCCGGCGCCTCGCCTTTAGCCACTTCGGCGACCGCGAAAGTCAGCAAGTACTGGCCGGGCTCATCGCTTGCATCGACACTATCGAGATAGGCATACAGGACGATATCCGCCTGTTGCTCGCGCTGCTGCCATGGTTCGATCTTGCACGGCGACTCGGCGGCGACGGTGGTGTCGGTCATGAGCAGCGCCAGGGCGCCAAGCAACGTGAGGATACGCATGGGTGGCGGCGATTCTATCATTGGCTCGCGAGTCCCAAGCCGGCACTCGCCACAGATTGCTTCGCTACGTTCGTAATGACGGGGTAGAATCCGCGCCATGTTCGAGAACCTCACAGGGCGGCTCTCAGAGGCCGCGCGCAGCTTAAGCGGCAAAGGCCGGCTCACCGACGCCAATATCAAGGACACGCTGCGGCAGGTTCGCCTGGCGCTGCTCGAGGCGGATGTGGCGCTGCCCGTCGTCAAGTCGTTCATCGAGAGAATCCGCGAGAAGGCGGTGGGCGAGGCGGTCAGCAAGAGCCTGACGCCGGGCCAGGAGCTCGTAAAGATCATCCACGCGGAGCTCGTGCGCCTGCTCGGTGACGATCATGCGCCGATCAACTTCAAGGCCCAGCCCCCTGTCGTGGTGTTGCTGGCCGGCCTGCAGGGCGCCGGTAAGACGACCACGGCCGCCAAGCTTGCGAAGCGGCTGATCGACAAAGACAAGAAGCGCGTCATGCTCGTCAGCGCGGACGTCTATCGCCCGGCTGCCATCCTGCAGCTGGAAACCCTCGCCGGGGAGGTCGGCGCGCTGCACTGCGCGTCGAGCGCTGACGAGAAGCCGACGGCTATCGTCGACAGGGCGCTGGACGAGGCGCGCCGCAGCGCCGCCGACGTATTGATCATCGACACCGCCGGCCGTCTGCATATCGATGGCGAAATGATGGCCGAGGTCGCGACCGTGCACGAGCGCTCGGGCGCCCTCGAGACGTTGTTTGTCGTCGACAGCATGGCCGGCCAGGACGCCGTCAACGCCGCGACAGCATTCGGCGAGGCGCTGCCGCTGACGGGCGTCGTGTTGACCAAGGCCGACGGCGACGCCAAGGGCGGTGTCGCGCTGTCCGTTCGCGAGATCACCGGTAAGCCGATTCGATTCATGGGCGTTGGCGAGAAGGTCGATGCGCTGGAGGCGTTTCACCCCGAACGCATGGCCTCGCGAATCCTCGGCATGGGCGACGTCCTCACGCTCGTCGAGGAGATCGAGGAGAAAGTCAGCAAGGAAAAGACCGAGAAGCTGGCGAAAAAGCTCAAGAAGGGCAGGGGTTTCGACCTTTCGGACCTGCGAGACCAGCTCGAGCAAATGATGAACATGGGCGGTATGGGCGCGCTGCTGGACAAGCTGCCGCTGCCGGGCAACGTCAATCCGGCGGCGCTCAAGGATCCCGCCAACGAGAAGCAGATCAAGCGCCAGGTGGCCATCATCAACTCGATGACGCCGGGCGAGCGGCGCTTTCCCAAGACCATCAACGGCTCGCGCAAGAAGCGTATCGCGGCCGGCGCGGGGCTGCAGATCCAGGACGTGAATCGGCTACTCAAGCAGTTCACGCAGATGGAAAAAATGATGCGCAAGATGTCGCGCGGCGGCATGAAAAAGATGCTGCGCGGGATGCGGGGCGGGGGCATGCCGCCGGGGATGCGCTAAGCCCCTAAAATTCCAGCAATTATCGGGGGGCAAAACGGCTTCACATTTGGCCCGAAACCGGTACAATGCGCATCCTGATCGGGCAGGGCTCCGCGGCTTTATCGCTGGCGAGCATTTCTGCCTTTTTTGCATTTACTTTGGAAATCAAATGGTTAGCATTCGTCTTTCGCGCGCTGGCGCGAAAAAACGTCCCTTTTATCACCTGGTGGTCACCGACAGCCGCAACCGTCGGGACGGCCGGTACCTCGAGCGCGTGGGCTATTTCAACCCGGTTGGCCGGGAGCATGAGGAAAACCTGCGCATCGATCTCGAGCGCGTGGATTACTGGATCGGCCAGGGCGCCCAGCCGTCGGACCGTGTTGCGTCGCTGCTGAAGAAGCATCGCAAGGCGCAGGTCGCGAACTGAGCGAAGCGCTGCAACATCCGGTAGTACTGGGCCGCGTATCGGGCCTGTTCGGTGTAAAGGGTTGGGTCAAGGTGTTTTCCTACACCCGGCCGCGAGAAGCGATCCTCGATTACGATCGCTGGTATTTGAAACGACAAGGAGAGTGGCAGGCTGCGGCGGTTTGCGAAGGTAAACGCCACGGCAAAACCGTCATCGCGCACCTCGAAGGGGTGGATGATCGTGACGGGGCGGCAGACCTGGTTAACTGCGACATCGCGGTAGACCGGGAGGCGATGCCGGAAGCCGATGACGGCAGCTACTACTGGGCGGACCTCGAAGGACTGAAGGTGGTTCGCCGCGACGGCACCGAATTGGGCACCGTCGCATACCTGATGGAAACCGGTGCCAACGACGTGCTGGTTGTTCAGGGAGAGCAGGAACGGTTGATTCCGTTCGTTGCAGAAGAGGTAATTCTCGACGTTGATCTCGACAATGGCGTGATCAGCGTCGACTGGGACTGGGACTGACAGTATGCAAATTGCCGTTGTCAGCCTGTTTCCCGAAATGGTCGGACAGGTCGTCGAGTACGGCGTCGTCGGACGGGCAGTGGAGCGGCAGCACCTCACGCTGACAAACCACAACCCGCGGGACCACGCTGACGACGTGCATCGCACGGTCGACGATCGGCCGTACGGCGGCGGGCCGGGAATGGTTCTGAAATACGAGCCGACGGCCGCGGCCATCCGCGAGGCGCGCGCTGCGACGCCTGCAGGTAGTCCGGTCATCTACCTGTCCCCGGCGGGGAAGGTGTTCGACCAGGGCGAGGCCCGGCGCCTCGCCAGCCTCGAGGGCTTTGTCCTCCTGGCGGGCCGCTACGAAGGTATCGACGAGCGGTTGATAGAGAACGAAGTGGATGAGGAGTTATCGCTGGGCGATTTCGTCTTGTCCGGCGGCGAGATTGCAGCCATGGCTGTGGTTGACGCCGTTACGCGGTTGTTGCCGGGCGTGCTCGGCGACGATGAGTCCGCAGCCCAGGACTCGTTCATGGGCGGGCTGCTGGATCATCCGCATTACACGCGGCCGGAGATGGTTGACGGCCAGCGTGTGCCGGCGGTGCTGTTGTCGGGGGATCATGCCCGCATCGCGCGCTGGCGTTACAAGCAGGCCCTGGGTCGTAGTTATCTGCGGCGCCCGGACCTGGTGAAGAAGTTGGACTTGGACAGGGAGCAACGCAAGTTGCTCGACGAATTTTTGAATGAGCAGGGGCGCGACTGACGATCGCCCGGGTAGGCAAACATGAGCAAGATTATCGACGCAATCGAACAGGAACAGATGACCAAGGAAATCCCCGAGTTTTCACCGGGTGATACGGTCATCGTCCAGGTCAAGGTCAAGGAAGGCAACCGCGAGCGCCTGCAGGCCTTCGAAGGCGTCGTGATCGGCAAGCGCAATCGCGGCCTGAACTCCGCATTCACCGTGCGCAAGATCTCCCACGGCATCGGCGTGGAGCGTACCTTCCAGACCTACAGCCCGCTGGT
>JASJCH010000030.1 GCA_030066075.1 Woeseiaceae bacterium | reverse complement strand
ATGTCCTCGGCGACGTCGCGGCCGGTTGCGGGCATGAGCTGCATCAGGCCGATAGCGCCGGCGCGCGAGCGCACGTCGCGCATGAACAGGCTCTCGCTGCGGGCAACGCCGTAGGCCCAGGTGGGCGAGATGCTGGCGTCGGCGGAATGCTCGAGGAACGTGTCCGACCACGGCAGCGGGTAGCGCAGCGACAGGTCGTCATAGTCACCGACGCTCGCGGCGGCGGCGATCGCTCGCGAGTGCCAGCCCCAGCGGTGGGCGAGAATTGCCGCCTGCATCTTGTCGGCGCTGTCGAGATAACGTACGACCGAATCCCACTCGGAGCGTCCGCGGCCGTCCAGGCCGACCAGCAACAGCTCGCGGGCGCGCACGAGGTCGTTCCGGGCCGCCAGCTCGGCGATGCGCTCTTCGTCAGCGGCAAAGGCATTGCTGTCGAGCGCATACGGGGCGCCGACTGCATCGGCCGCAAGGAATCCGTAGTAGCTGCGTTCGCCGGCGAGGTCGGCCAGCATCGCGTCGCCTTCGGCGATGCGGTTCGTATGGCGTAAGGCAATGCCATACCAGTAACGCCACTCTTCGCTGTCCCGCTCGGCGGGCGCCATGGTCTCGATGTCGGCCAGCAGGTGCGCCCACTCGTTGCCACGCAGGCTAAGGCGGGCCCGCCAGCGCAACACCTCGTCGTTCTGCGCCGCAGTGGGCAGTCTTACGAGCATGTCGTAAGCGCCGGGCAGGTTGTCACGCGCCGTCCACAGCGCGATATGACGCAGAGTGCGCATCTCCTGCTCGGCCGAGAAACGCTTGCCCCGGGAAATCTCGTTCCAGAGTTCCAGCGCAACCGTCGGGTCATCGTAGGTGATGCGTTCGATCGCGTAGACGAGCTGCGCGCGAGTCACCTCGGTGTTGGCCCACTTGCGGTAATTGCGGACGAAGGACTCGGGATTGCGCTGAGCGCTCAGCCACTGGCTGGCCATGTCGATGTGCTGCTGGTCGATGCCCTTGCCCAGCCACCGCGCCATCGTGAACTCGCGCGCATCGATGGCCATTTCGAAGCGCTTCATATACTGGACGATACCGAGGTGGTTACCGTCCTCCAGGAACTCGAATACCGGGTCGCACTCCTCTACCTGGCTTTCGCCGACCGTCCACAGGTCGATTGCGCGGTTGACCACGCGCGATGTGCGGCCGGCGTCCAGTTCTGCGCGCAGCGCCAGGCAATCCAGTTTGGCCGAGTCCAGCCCCTGGTAAAACTGT
The DNA here is from genome assembly GCA_030066075.1 of Woeseiaceae bacterium. Lineage (GTDB taxonomy): Bacteria > Pseudomonadota > Gammaproteobacteria > Steroidobacterales > Woeseiaceae > UBA1847. The sequence continues at coordinate 20,309 of JASJCH010000030.1, read as the reverse complement.
TCGTAAATAACCAGGTACTCATCGAGATAACCGATCTCGGCCAGGTGCAGCGCATACCGATAACGCAGCTCGCGCGCCGGTTTGAGGACGCCGTTGCGATCGAGAAACGACTCGATATCGCCGTGATCGGCATTGGTCAGGGTCGCCCGGAACCAGGCGGCCCGCAGGTCGGGATAGAGCACATAGTCTTCGAGCGCTTCGCGCTCGTCGTCACTCAGCGCATCGACGGACGCCCAGTTGCCGCGTTCGACCTCGGCATAGACCTGCCTGAAGAGTTCGCGCTGTGCGTCGCTGACGGTGGCCGCATACGCGGCCGTACTGCTCACGAAGAGCAGTACGGCGGCAAGGATCGTTGTAGCTGTGTTTCGCGTCAGAGGCATCGTCAGAAACAGGAGCTAGCGTCGCTCCCGATTCTAACGTATCTGCAGCATCAGCGAACGCTCGCCGCGTTCGACACGCAGGAACAGGATGCGATTGGCGCCGGCCACTTCTCGGAACTGTGCGAGATTGCGGACGTTGCGCCGATTGACCTGGGTCACGATGTCGCCATCGCGGAGCCCGCGTTGCGCCGCCGGGCTGGCGGAGGCCACGGCCGTCACTTCGACGCCCGCCTCGGTGCCATTAGCCGCACGATAGGATGCGAGCTGGGCGCCCTGCAGTCCGGGGTGGATGTCGCCGCCCTGAGCCGACGCCGATTCGGCGCGGCCGAGCACGGCAGTCGTCGAGCGCGTTTTGCCATCGCGGATGTAACGAATGTCGACGTTTTCGCCGGACCCCTTGAGGCCGATGGCGTTGCGCAACTCGGTCGCATTGCTGATCTTCTCGTCATTGACGGCGATGATGATGTCGTCGACCTTGAGGCCTGACTCGGCGGCAGCCGAGCCCGGCACGACCTCGGTGATCAGGGCGCCGCGGTCGACGCTGGCGTTGAGAGCCTCGGCGATCTCCGCGTCGATGCCCTGGATCGTGACGCCGAGCAGGCCGCGACGAACTTCACCGAAGTCGAGGATCTGGCGCATGATGGAACCGGCGATCTCTGTCGGAACCGCGAAGCCGATGCCGACGTTACCGCCGGTACGGCTGATGATTGCCGAGTTTACGCCGACGAGCTCGCCGCGCATGTTGACCAGCGCGCCGCCGGAATTACCCGGGTTGATCGACGCATCGGTCTGGATGAAATCTTCGTAGCCGTTCGGGTTAATGCCTGCGCGCCCGAGCGCGCTGACGATGCCCGAGGTTACCGTGTGGCCGAGACCGAACGGGTTTCCGATGGCGAGCACGAAGTCGCCGACGCGCACGCCCTCTGAATCGCCGATCGGCATTTCCACCAGGTTGTCGGCCTCGACGCGTATCAGCGCGATGTCCGTTGCGGCGTCGGAACCGATGACCTCGGCATCCAGTTCTTCGCCATCCACGAGCGACACGCGGATTTCGTCAGCATCGGCGACGACATGGTGATTGGTCAGGATGTAGCCCTGTTCCGCGTCGACGATGACGCCCGACCCGGCGCTGGCGACCTGGCGCGAACCATTGGGGACGTTGGGGCCGCCGAAAAACTGCCAGAACGGGTCGTCCGCGAACGGGTTGCGCGACTGCACGGTCTGGCTAACGCGAATATTGACCACGGCAGGCGTTACGCGCTCGACGAGCGGCGCGAGACTCGGGATGGGTTCGCCATCGACCGCCGCGGGCATCTGGGCGCCGGCAGCTATTGAAAAGCTCAGGAAAGCGCCTGCGATCAGCAGGCGAAAACTCGAATTCATTCTGTGCCTCATAAGTAAGTCAGACCGTTCCGGCGTGGGCCGGTTCATTTAAGCCAAGATGCCCGGCCGCAACAAAGCGTTGCAGCCGGGCATCGGGCGACAGGATATCAGGCGGCCTCGACCGTAATGCGCCGGGGCTGAACCTCCGGCTGCTTCGGGATCGTGACTTCGAGGATGCCGTTGGCGCTGCGGGCGGCAATGCCTTCCGCGTCGGCCGTCTCCGGCAGCGTGAAGCGACGGTAGAACCTGCCGCTAACGCGCTCGAAGCGTTTGACGCCTTCCGCTTCCTCGTGCTTCTCGGTGCGGCGCTCGCCCGAGATCATGAGGACGCCGTCTTCCATGGCGACTTCAATGTCCTCGCGTGCCACGCCGGGTACGTCAGCGCGCAGGATGAAGCGGTCTTTCTCTTCCACGATATCGACGGCCGGGGCCCAGTCGGACACCGGAGTATCGACGGTGTCACGGCCGGGACGACGGCCTGCAAGTCGGTCGAAATCGCGCTGTACAAGGTCGGCAATGGACCAGGGATCGAAACGTACAAGGTTCATCATTTTCTCCTAGCAAGTTATAGACGGGGTTGGAAAAAAGCAGCCCGCCAAAAAGCTCGTGTCGGAAAAATGGGGCCTTGAAATCGCAATTCAAGTCGCGGTTTCGGGCTTGTTCAGGGACCACATATGGCCTTTTTTTCACGTAATTTGCGTCCGGTGTAGAGACACTATATGTAGTGGATGCGATCTTTAACGAAAGTGTCATTTTTTTTCCGTGGTTTTTAAAGCACTTACTTCGAAAGAATTCATAAGCCACTGTTTTAATATAACAAATCCCTCAGGGTGAATTTCTGACAAACCCTTGACAGCCGCTCGTAACGGGCATAATCTTGTGACCGTTCGGACACAACATCTTGTGTCCAATCACGAAGGGAGAAGAGGCCAATTCTGGCACTCGCCGCGGCAAATCGCACGCGCGGTGGGCAGGCAACTGTTTCCCTCGGAAATGTGTTCAACAACAACGAGTAGTCTCCACTTTTGGGGAATTTCGGGGTCTCCATGACGGAGAAAAGGGGAGAATCCAGACCAATGAAGTCCGCCGTTCATATGGAAGCGCACACGGTTACCGACATCGAATTCCAGGCAGCATCGGTCGATATCTGGGACGCGAAGTACCGTCTCACTGCCAAAGACGGAAACAAGATCGACGAGACTATCGACGACACCTACAAGCGTGTCGCCAGGGCACTGTCCAGTGTCGAACTCGAGTCGCAGCGGGAGAAATTCTACGAAGAGTTCCTGTGGGCATTGCGCAGCGGCGCAATCCCGGCGGGGCGCATCATGTCCAACGCGGGGGCCCAGGAGCACAAACCCGCCACGTCGACGATCAACTGCACGGTGTCGGGCACGGTCGGCGATTCGATGGACAACATCCTTAACAAGGTTCACGAAGCCGGCCTGACGCTGAAAGCCGGCTGTGGCATCGGCTACGAGTTTTCCACGTTGCGCCCCAAGGGTGCGTATGTCAGCGGCGCCGGCGCCTACACCTCCGGACCGCTGTCGTTCATGGATATCTACGACAAGATGTGTTTCACGGTGTCGTCGGCGGGCGGCCGTCGCGGCGCGCAGATGGGCACGTTCGACGTCGGCCATCCCGATGTCATGGAGTTCATCCGCGCCAAACGCGAGGACGGGCGGCTGCGGCAGTTCAACCTGTCGTTGCTCGTCACCGACGAGTTCATGCAGGCCGTGATCAACGAGGCTGACTGGCAGCTCGCGTTCCCGGTTACCCAGAAAGAGGTCGAGGACGAGGGCCTGGATATCGCCGATGACAGCCAGTTCGTCTGGCGCGAGTGGCCGGAACCGGGCAACTATGTCACGGACAAGCGCGGCCTCGTTGCGTGCAAGATCTACAAGACCTTCCCGGCCCGCCGGGTCTGGGACCTGATCATGGCGTCGACGTACGATTTTGCCGAGCCGGGTTTCGTGTTGATCGACAAGGTCAACGAGATGAATAACAACTGGTTCGAAGAGAACATTCGGGCCACGAACCCCTGCGGTGAACAGCCGCTGCCGCCCTACGGCTCCTGCCTGCTGGGCTCGGTCAACCTGACGCGTTTCGTTATCGACCCGTTCACGGAGCAGGCCCGCTTCGACTGGGAGGCGTTCCGCAAGGTCGTCAAGACGTTCACGCGCATGCTCGACAACGTCGTCGAGATCAACGGCCTGCCGCTGCCGCAGCAACGCAACGAGATCCAGCGCAAGCGTCGCCACGGCATGGGCTTCCTCGGCCTGGGTTCGACCATCACGATGCAGCGTATGAAGTACGGCGACAGTAACGCCGTGCAATTCACGGAAGACGTGTCCCGCGAGCTTGCGCTCGCCGGCTGGGAAGAAGCCCTGGAACTGGCCGAGGAGAAGGGACCGGCGCCGATCATGAACGAGCAGTTCGAGGTCACCGAAGGCATGCTGCGCAAGCGGCCCGAGATGGTGGCCGACGGCTACCAGGTCGGCGACAAGGTGCCCGGACGTATTCTGCACGCCCGCTACAGCCGCTACATGCAGCGCGTGGCCGCCGAGGCGCCCGAGCTGGTGGAAAAACTCGCCGAAGTCGGCGCGCGGTTCACGCACCACAGCTCGATTGCACCCACGGGCACCATCTCGCTGTCACTGGCCAACAACGCGTCTAACGGCATTGAGCCGAGTTTTGCGCACCACTATTTCCGCAACGTCATTCGCCAGGGCAAGAAAACCAAGGAAAAAGTCGACGTCTACTCGTTTGAGCTGCTCGCCTATCGCGAGCTCGTCGATGAGCAGGCGATGCCGCCCGGCGCCGGTGATGCCGCGTCGACCTTGCCCGACTACTTCATCACGGCGGAAGACATTTCACCGAAGGCGCATGTCGACATCCAGGCGGCGGCGCAGAAGTGGATCGACTCCTCGATCTCGAAGACGGCCAACGTGCCGACCGATTACCCGTACGGGGACTTCAAGGACATTTACCTGTACGCCTATGAGCAGGGTTTGAAGGGCTGCACGACTTTCCGCTTCAACCCCGAGGCGTTCCAGGGCGTGCTGGTCAAGGAGAAGGACCTCAAGAACACGACGTACACGTTCGAACTGGACGACGGCTCAACCGTCGAACTGAAAGGCGACGAGGAAATCGAATACGATGGCGAGGTACATACGGCCGCCAACCTCTTCGATGCCCTCAAAGAAGGCTACTACGGAAAATTCTGAGCGAACCATGATCAAAATTGAAAAGAAAATAGTCGGTTACGCCGTGGCGCAGCCCGAAGCGGAACAGAAAGAGCCGCGCCCCGAGTTCAAGCGTGAAAGCGGTGGCGGCGACAAGGCCGAAGTCATCCGCATGCATGAGAAGCTCGAGCGTCCGGAGATGCTCGTGGGATCGACCTACAAGGTCAAAACGCCGGTCTCGGACCACGCCATGTACGTCACGATCAACGACATCATTCTCAACCAGGGCACGGAGCACGAGAAGCGCCGGCCGTTCGAGATATTCATCAACTCGAAGAATCTCGACCATTACCAGTGGATCGTGGCGCTGACGCGGATCATCTCGGCGGTTTTCCGCAAGGGCGGAGACGTCGCCTTCCTCGTGGACGAGCTCAAAGCCGTATTCGACCCGCGCGGCGGTTACTGGCAGTCCGGCGGCAGGTTCATGCCGTCGATCATCGCCGAGCTCGGCTATATCGTCGAAAAGCACCTGATCGCTATTGGCCTGATGGCGGAGCCGGGGCTCGACGAGGAACAGAAGCAGCTCATCGCCGAGAAGCGCGCCGAGTTCGAAGAGTCGCAGAAGCAGCAGGACGCGTTCTCCGAGAGCGAGTACCCAGAGGGCGCCCAGCTGTGCGGCAAGTGCAATACGGTAGCCGTCGTCATGATGGACGGTTGCATGACCTGCCTGGCCTGCGGCGATTCCAAGTGCGGTTGACCGGGAGCTGACGCCGCCAGTCCGGACGCTCGTGCGCGTTTTCTACAACCTGCTCATTTACCTGCTACATATTCCTGTAGCGATCTACTGGTTCGTCCGCGCACTCATCAATCGCAGCTATCGCGACCGCATCGGCCAGCGATTCGGCATCGGCTACCCGCAACTCGAGAAGTGCATCTGGATACACGCGGTCTCGGTCGGCGAAGTCCAGGCGGCCGTACCGCTGGTGCGCGCCATACAGAAGCGGTTTCCGAATCACCACACGCTGATCACGACTGTGACTCCGACGGGCGCCGCGCGCGTCGCCGCTAATTTCGGCAATTCGGTCAGCCATTGCTACATCCCGTTCGAAATGCCCCTGGCCGTCGACCGGTTTTTCGCCAGCGTAAAACCCGAACTGGCGCTGATCATGGAGACCGAGATATGGCCCAATCTCTACCAGGGCTGCGGCTTGCGGGAGATACCGCTGGTGCTGGTCAGCGCCCGCATTTCTCCGAAGTCGGTCGACAAGTACCGCAAGTTGTTGCCGCTGTTTCGCGAGACACTGTCGCACGGCATCATCATCGCCGCGCAGAGCGAAGCGGACGCCGAGCGCTTTCGTTCGCTGGGCGCCAGCCCGGTACGCACCTGGGTGACGGGCAACATCAAGTTCGACATCGAACTGCCGGACGATCTTGTCGACAGGGGCAAGGCGTTTCGCCAGCGTTACCTCGGCGAGCGACCGATCTGGGTTGCAGCCAGCACCCACGACCAGGAGGAGCAGCAGGTACTGGCGGCCCACCGCCGGCTACTCGAGCGTTATCCTGACCTGCTGCTGGTGCTCGTGCCGCGCCACCCGGAGCGATTCGGGGTTGTCGCCGACCTTATCGACAAGCAGGGCTTCGAGCGCGTCTCGCGCACTGAAGACAGGCCGTGCGAACCAACGACCACGGTCTTCCTGGGTGACACGATGGGCGAGGTGCCCATGTTCTATGCCGCCAGCGATATCGCGTTCGTGGGCGGCAGCCTGGTGCCGATTGGCGGCCACAACCTGCTGGAGCCCGCGGCTCTCGGCCTGCCGCTCGTCAGCGGGCCGCATGTCTACAACGCGCAGGAAATCTCCGACATGTTCATCGACCTGGGCGCCTGCCATATCGTTGATGATGCGGACGCCCTGGCGGCGGCTGTTACAGAATTGCTCGAGGACCCGGCCGCGGCCGCGGAGCAGGGCGGCAGGGGACGCGCGATCGTGCAGCAGAACCGCGGTGCGCTGGCGCGGCTTCTGACCCTGCTCGAGCCGCTTATCGGCGCAAAGCAGGAGGCCTGATCCGGCCTATTCCTCTTCCGCCGCGGCGGCTTCTTCTTCGGCCGCGAACGCCTGTTCCGGCGTCGGCCGGTCCACGAGATACTGGTCGATTTCTTCAAGGTCCTGGATCTGAAGGGTGCCCGCGGCCTGCTTTAGACGCAGCACGTTGATCAGGTAATCGTAGCGTGCCTGGTAGAACAGCGTAATCGCACGGTACAGGTTGAACTGCGAATTCAGCACGTCGACGATTGTGCGCGTGCCGACGTCGAACCCGGCCTGCGTGGCCTCCAGCGCCGTCTGGCTCGACTCCACGGCCTGCGCCAGCGCCTCCACGCGGCTCATTTCCGATAATACGCCGAGGTAAGCGTCGCGGGTCTGCCGCTCCGTCTCGCGGGTGACGCGCTGCAGCTGCTCACGCGATGCGCGGTGCAGGTAGACCGCCTCGCGCACGCGTGACGACGTAGCGCCGCCCGCAAACAGCGGCACCGTTACCTGGATGCCGAAGCTGTCGCTATCAAAGTCGCGTTCGGTATCGAGCCAGCCCGGTCCCGTATTTTGCTCCCCGTCGACGTTCTGGTTGCCGTAGTTGGCGACGAAGTCCACCGTCGGGTAGTGACCATTGCGGCGGAAAGAGATTTCATCGCGCGCCAGCTGTTCGTCAATGCGGCTCGATACGAGCGCTAGATTTTGCCCCAGAGCGAGATCCACCCAGTCCCTCTCGCTGGCGGGATCCGGAGAGCGCATCGGGAACTCATCGCCCGGCGCCGACAGGTTACTGACGTATTCGCCCGTGATCTCGCGCAGGAATTCGCGCGCGGTAGCCAGCGAACGCTTGGCCGCAATCTCGTCGGCGATCGCCTGGTCGTAGGCTGCCTGGGATTCCTGTACGTCGGTAATCGCGATCAGGCCGACTTCGAAGCGTTGCTTGGCCTGCTCGAGCTGGCGCGCGATCGCCTGCCGGTTGGCGTGCGTCGACGTCAGCCGGTCCTCGGCGCCGAGCACGTCAAAATAGGACTGGCCAACGCGAACGATGAGGTCCTGCTGCGCGGCTTCGCGGTCCGCCTCGGCCTTGGCGACGGTCTTGTCGGCACGGCGCAGGTTGACGATCTGGTCCCAGCGGAAAAGGCTTTGACGCAAGTTGAAGTTCCAACTGGTCGTCTCGTCGCGGCTTCTCGAATCGAAGGGAAACGGGACGACTTCAAACTGGCCGGACCCCGGCGGTGGAACCTCAACGAACTGGTTGATCACGCCGGAGCCGTCAGAGGTGTTTTTCGTCCAACTGCCGGAGAAGTCGACTTGCGGCAGGTACACGCCGCGCGCCTGCGGCTCGGCTTCCAGGGCCGCCAGCCGGCGCGCCTCGGCCTCATGAATCCTCGGGTCGCTCTGCAGCGCCTGCTGGTAGACCTCCAGCAGCGACACAGCCTGGGCGACGCCGGGCAGCGCAAGCGAGCCGATGAGGATATACAAAACCTTGAAATTGAACGTTTTTTTCATTTTTGCTTTCCGCGGGTTGGGCGGCCGGGGCTCAGCCTGAGGTGTTATAGTCAACTATATCACTAAATCAGTCAAGAAACGAACTCAAATGTTAGATGCGACAACACCTTAAGTGGTTTCATCTCAGAACGAAAACTGCGGCGGTTGTACGCCGTTAACGAGTGGCGCCAGGGTCGTCTCGAACAGGCTATCACTCTCCCAGTCATTGTCGCCCGTCCGCGTTACGATGCGTGCGTCCATGGCCGGGCCGTTGCCGACCACGACGAAGAGGCGGCCTCCCGGGGCGAGCGCTTCGACGAAGCGCGGGTCGAATTTTTCGATCGACCCGGTAACGGCGATGACATCGAAGAACCCGTCCGGCAGCGACTGTGTGGCGTCCATCTGCAACAGCTTTACGTCGCCGAGGCCACAGTCTTCAACGTTAGCCGATGCCGTATCGAGGAAGTCTTCGTAGATATCGACACTCGTGACATGTTTGGCGAGTCGCGCCAGGCACGCCGTCAAGAAACCCGTGCCGGTTCCTACCTCGAGTACCCGGTCCCCGGATGACGGTCGAAGCGCCTGCAACAGGCGGCCTTCGATCGTTGGCGTCATCATTGTCTGGCCGTGGCCGATCGGTATCTCGGTGTCGGCAAACGCGAGCGACTCGTAGCCGGTGGGCACGAACTGCTCCCTCGGGATATCCTTGAGAACCTGCAGCACGTCCGGGTCGAGTACTTCCCAGGCGCGCACCTGCTGCTCGACCATCTGCTGACGAGCGAAATCCGTGTCCATGTGGTGTGTCCTAAAATTCTGAAATTAAAGCGAAAACTCGGCTTTTCTTGCATTATGGTGAATCGCATCAAGCCGCTGCTGCTGCTGGGATATGCTTACAGCGGAGATGCGAATCGAGCCGATAATAATAACAAATGATCTGCTTGCGGCATCGCTAACAAAACCCCGGTCTCCGCATGTCCTCTGACACCCTCATCATTGTCCTTTCGGCCCTGCTGCTGGTGACGATCGTCGCGGTGGTCCTGCTGATCGCGGCGAAGCGGCGAGCGGCCGGCCGCATGGCGATGATGAACCAGGAGTTGCTGGACGCGTCTCGCGACGCCTCGGTCGGACGTCGCCTCACGGTACCCTCTGAACCGGACGCGGCGCAGCTTGCCGCGACGATCAACCGCCTGTTCGATGCCCTCGGTGAGCGCGACGAGCAGATCCAGGGTCGGGACAAGTTGTTCAAGGATTTCGCGAGGACACTGCCCGAGATCGTGATCGTGCACGATGAGAAGATCCTGCTCGCCAATGATTCGGCGGCAAGCCTCGTCGGCCTCGAGCCGCAGCAGCTCGTTGGCCGCGAAGTTGCCGATATCGTCAAGCCGGCTTATCGCGCTTTGTTTCGCAACACGATGACGAAAAGACTGGCCGGCGAGCAGGTGCCGGGTCGACTCGAGATTCAGCTGATCAATGGTAACGAGTCCGGACTCTGGGTAGAGACGCAGAGTTCCAACATCGAATTTCACGGCCACAGCGCGATCCTGACGGTGGCCCGCGACGTCAGCTATCGCAAGAGTCTCGAGGTATCGCTGAGCCGCAGCAAGCGCCAGGCCCAGTACACGCTGGAGTCGATCGCCGAGGGCGTCATCACGACCGACAACGACGGCCTGATCGACTATATGAACCAGGCCGCCGAGACGCTGATCGGCACGAACCGCGATGACGCCGCCGGGCATCGCATCGGGGAGTTATTCACCCTGGTCGACGACGCCGACCGCCGGCCTCTCGGCGATCCCGTCGAACGCAGCCTCGCCATGCGCCGCCGTGTAAACATGGGCCGGCGGGCGCTCATGGTGACGACTGACGGCGAGCACGAGCATTCGGTCGAGATCACCGCATCGCCGATACGCGGTCCCGGCAGCAGCATCTCCGGCGCGGTGGTCGTGTTCCACGATGTCGGCGAGATCCGCGGCCTGACGCGCAAGATGAGTTACCAGGCAACCCACGACCCGTTGACCGGACTCATCAACCGGCGCGAGTTCGAGCGCCGCCTCGACGAGGCTATGGACGACGCCCATGCTGAAGAGGCGGTGCACATGCTGTTCTACATGGACCTCGACCGCTTCAAGGCCGTCAACGATAGCTGTGGGCACCTCGCCGGCGACAACATGCTTCGCGAGGTCGCCAACCTGATCAAGGAGCAGGTGCGCGACTCGGACTTCGTCGGCAGGCTTGGCGGCGACGAGTTCGGCGCGCTGCTGGTCGGCTGCCCGATCGACAAGGCGCGGCAGATTGCCACCGATATCTGCAATGCCGTCGCCGACTATCGCTTCGTGTGGAAGGACAAGATATTCAACATCGGCATCTCGATTGGCCTGGTGGAGATCAGTCATGTGAGCGGCACGCTGCAAGACGTCATGAGCGCGGCTGACTCGGCGTGCTACGTCGCGAAGCAGCAGGGCAGGGGCAAGGTACATGTCTACTCGGCGCGCGACGAGGCCGTCGCCCGCGAGCGCGGCGACATCCAGTGGCTGCGGCGACTCCAGTCCGCGCTGCATGAAGATAAGTTCACGCTCGCCGTCCAGCCGATCCTGGCCATGGCGGGCGGCGTGGATTCGGGGCCGGCCATGGAGGTGCTCATCCGGTTGCCGGACGCGCAGGGCAGAATCGCGGACACGGCCGAGTTCCTGCGCCCGGCCGAGCGCTATCAGCTAATGCCGCAGATCGACCGCTGGGTGGTGAACGCGGCGCTGACGGCGATCGCCTCTGGCGAGATCAGGCTGGCCAGCGGGCGCAGCTGTGCGCTCAACCTGTCCGGACAGACCCTCGGCGACGAGTCGTTTCTGAGTTTCGTGGTGGAAGCGCTCGACCGATCCGGCGTGGCGCCGTCCTCGATCTGTTTCGAGGTCACGGAGGCGTCGATACTCTCGAACGTCCAACACGCGCAGCGCTTCATCGAGGTGCTGCACGGCATTGGTTGCGAGTTTTCGCTCGATGATTTCGGCAGCGGTATGGGGTCGTTCTCGAGTCTCAAGCACCTGCCCATCGATTACCTCAAGATCGACGGCACCTATACACGCAACCTGCGCGCCGACCAGGTCAACCAGGAGATGGTGACGGCCATGATCAAGCTGGCGCGGACGATGCAATTCAGAATCGTGGCCGAGGAGGTGGAGCACCAGGACGACTTCGACTGGCTGCGGGAAGTGGGCGTCGACTTCGTGCAGGGACACTTCGTCGAGGCGCCGGCCGCGCTGGGCACGCCCGCTTCAAGCTCGAACAGAGTCCTGAATTCCTGATCAGTAAAAAATCGCGGTCGTCGAGCCCTGCAAGCACAGCTGCGGCTCGTTGAGCGGGGTGGCCATCGCGCTCTTGACCATATCGATAAGGACCAGCTTGGCCAGGTTGGTCGCTGCCTTGCCGCGCTCATCGCCGAGGACGCCCAGGTCGACAGAGCCCTGGCGCAGGCCGTAGGCCGTGACGTGCATCTTGTTGTCACGAATGTAATAGGCACCTCGATAACGTTCGTTATCGAGGTGCACTGTTACGATGCCGTCGGGCATTTGGTCCATCTGTTACACGCCTGGCGTGTGGTACGCCATTTCATAGAGACAAGTACAGTCTGCCAGCGCGTATGTCCTTGATTCTACTGTCGCTGTTGAACGACCCGGAAACTATTGTTTTGCCGTCGAAATCCCGTTTTTGGACCCTGCTGTCCAAATTATGGTAACTGCGCGGGCGCAGGGCATAAAAAAACCGCCGGCAATGCCGGCGGTTTCTTTTGTATTCGCGCCCATGGGGCGCTCCTACAAGATCTCGCCTATAGCAGCGGGACCATCAGCAGTGCAACGATGTTGATGATCTTGATCAACGGGTTGATCGCGGGGCCGGCCGTATCCTTGTACGGGTCGCCCACGGTGTCGCCGGTGACCGCGGCTTTATGGGCATCGGAACCCTTGCCGCCGAAATTGCCGTCTTCGATGTACTTCTTGGCGTTGTCCCAGGCGCCGCCGCCGGCCGTCATAGAGATGGCGACGAAGAGGCCCGTGACGATCGTGCCGAGCAGCAAGCCACCCAGCGCCTCGACGCCGAGCGTGAAGCCGACAATTAGCGGCACCGCGATCGGCAGCAGCGACGGGATGACCATCTCCTTGATGGCGGCCTTGGTCAGCAGGTCCACAGCGCGGCTGTAGTCCGGCTTGCCGGTGCCTTCCATGATGCCGTCGATCTCCTTGAACTGGCGGCGGACTTCGTTAACGACCGAGCCGGCGGCGCGGCCAACGGCTTCCATCGCCAGGGCGCCGAACAGGAACGGCACGAGCCCGCCGATGAACAAGCCGATGATCACCCGATAGTCGTTGAGGAGGAAGGTCACGTCCTTGCCGTAGTTGGCCAGTGCGTTGTTGTAGTCGGCGAACAGCACGAGCGCGGCGAGACCGGCCGAGCCGATCGCGTAACCCTTGGTGACGGCCTTGGTCGTGTTGCCAACAGCGTCGAGCTGGTCCGTGATCTTGCGAACCTCGGGAGGCAGCTCGGCCATCTCGGCGATGCCGCCGGCGTTGTCCGTGATCGGGCCGAAGGCGTCGAGCGCGACGACGACACCTGTCATCGACAGCATCGTCGTAGCCGCGATGGCAATGTTGTAGAGGCCGCCCATGTTGTCCGGGGCCAGCTGGAACGCGCCCCAGATGCTGGCGCAGACCGCGATAACCGGGAGGGCCGTCGCCTTCATCGAGATGCCGAGGCCGGCGATGATGTTGGTGGCGTCGCCCGTGAGCGAGGCCTCCGCAATCGTCTTGACCGGCTTGAAGTCGGTGCCCGTGTAGTACTCGGTGATGACGACCATGGCGGCCGTGAGGGCGAGGCCGATCAGCGTCGACCAGTAGATGCCGTTGGCCATGCCCGTCTCGCCCATCATCATGCTGGTGATCGGGTAGAACGCGATGGCCGCCAGCACGCCCGAGACGATCATGCCGCGGTACAGGGCGCCCATGATCTTGCCGCCTTCGGACGTCTTGACGAAAAACGTACCGATGACCGAGGCGACGATCGAGACGGCGCCGAGGACCAGCGGGTAGACGACGGCCGCGGGGCCGTACGTCGCTGCGACGAGGCCGCCGAGCAGCATCGTGGCGATGATCGTGACAGCGTAGGTCTCGAACAGGTCGGCCGCCATGCCGGCGCAGTCACCGACGTTGTCGCCCACGTTGTCGGCGATCACGCCCGGGTTACGCGGATCGTCTTCGGGAATTCCCGCCTCGACCTTGCCGACGAGATCGGCGCCGACGTCAGCGCCTTTGGTGAAGATGCCACCGCCGAGTCGGGCGAAGATCGAGATCAGCGAGCCGCCGAAGGCCAGGCCGATCAGTGCGTGCACGGCCTCATCGGACGAAAAACCCATCTTCGTCAGAATGAAGAAGTAGCCGGCAACGCCAAGGAGGCCGAGGCCGACAACCAGCAGGCCTGTAATTGCGCCGCCCTTGAACGCGACATTCAAGGCGGGGTTAACGCCCTTCTGTGCGGCGTCGGCAGTGCGAACGTTGGCGCGTACTGAAACGTACATGCCGATGTAGCCGGCCAGGCCCGAGAAAATGGCACCGATGGCAAAGCCAATGGCGGTACCCCAGTCGAGCGCGAAGCCAAGTACGATGAACATGACGACGCCGACCATGCTGATGGTCAGGTACTGGCGGTCCATGTACGCCTTGGCGCCTTCCTGCACGGCCGCGGCGATCTGCTGCATCCGCTCGTTACCCGCGGGCTGCTTGAGAACCCACTGCGTGGCGACGATTCCGAACAGGATGGCGAGACCACCTGCACCGATCGAGAGCCACAGGGCTAACCCTTCACTCATTTGAATATCTCCTGATGAAACGCGTTGGATCGAACGCAGTCGCCGCCGCCAGCCTCCTGGCCGGTCCGCGGGCTGCGTTCCTGAAAAAGAATGTCCCCTATGAGGATATTTTTATTACCGGCCGAACCGGCGGCGCATCATACCACAAATTTGGTCTTTAACCGCGGCTTGACGGGGGCGTTCTTGAGCGTCACGTACTTGGGTAAGCCGTTGATATACGGGGGGTAATCCTCGCCGCGGATCAGGGGCTCGAGATAGCGGCGAGCCGCCGCCGTGATGCCGAAGCCGTCCTTCGTGATGTAGCGCCGCGGCAGCATCTTTTCCTTGTTGGCGATGCGTGACAGCGGAGCCGATTCGATCTTCCAGCGGTACGGCTTGTCCGAGATGCGCTTGATGACGGGCATCACCGCCGTCTTGCCGGCGAGTGCCATTTTCACGGCCGCCTCGCCCACTGCGTAGGCTTGTTTGACGTCGGTGGCGGAGGCGATGTGCCGGGCCGAACGCTGCAGGTAGTCGGCGACGGCGTAGTGATATTTGTAGCCGAGCTTCTCGCGAACCATGTTGGCGACGACGGGAGCAACACCGCCGAGCTGTGCGTGGCCGAAGGCGTCGCGGGTGCCGGCCTCGGCCAGGAACTTGCCGTTCTTGTAGGCCGCGCCCTCGCTGACGACGATGACGCAGTAGTCGTACTTCGTGACGCATTCCTTGACGCGCTTCAGGAACGCGCGCTGGTTGAACGGTATCTCGGGGAACAGGATGATGTGCGGCGCGTCGCCGGGCTCCTTGCCCGCGAGCCCGCCGGCAGCCGCGATCCAGCCTGCGTGGCGACCCATGACCTCGAGCACGAATACCTTGGTCGAGGTTTTGGCCATCGACAGCACGTCGAGCGCGGCCTCCTGGGTGGAGACGGCCACGTACTTGGCTACCGAGCCGAAGCCCGGGCAGTTGTCGGTAATCGGCAGGTCGTTGTCGACCGTCTTGGGCACGCCGAGGCAGGTCACCGGAAAGCCCATGCGTTTGCTGATCAGGGACACCTTGTGCGCCGTGTCCATGGAATCGTTGCCGCCGTTGTAGAAGAAGTACCCGATATCATGCGCTTTGAATACCTCGATCAGCCGCTCGTACTCGGCCTTGTTTTCCTCCAGGCTCTTCAGTTTGTAGCGCGCCGAACCAAAGGCGCCGCCGGGCGTGTGCCGCAGCGCCGCGATCGTCTTCGCCGACTCCTTGTTCGTGTCGATCATGTCTTCGACCAGCGCGCCGATGATGCCGTTGCGGCCGGCGTACACGTTCCTGATCTTGTCCTTGTGCTTGCGGGCGGTCTCGATGACGCCGCAGGCGGTGGCGTTGATGACGGCGGTAACACCGCCCGACTGGGCGTAGAACGCGTTTCTGGCTGACATGCTTGGGGTTTCCTGAAGTGGTTCGATGAAAGCGTGCGAGGATATCACTGATTGACCTAAAACCTCAGTGTGTTAGCGTACCCGCGCTAGATCACAACCGGATGACAGCAATGCGCATCGTACTGCTCGGCGCGCCCGGCTCCGGCAAGGGCACGCAGGCCAAGAAACTCATGGCCGACAGGAATATTCCCCAGATCTCGACCGGCGACATGTTGCGTGAGGCCGTCGCCGCCGGTACCCGCTTCGGCCAGCAGGCCCAGGCCATCATGGAAGCCGGCAATCTCGTCTCCGACGACATCATGCTGGGCATCATCAGCGAGCGCCTCGGCAAACCCGACGCCCAGGAGGGCTTCATTCTCGACGGCTTCCCGCGCACCGAAAAGCAGGCGCACGATCTCGAGGAACTGCTCGATAACCTGGGCACGCCGCTCGATGCCGCCGTGCTGATGGACGTCGACTTCGACATCCTGATGAAGCGTCTCACCGGCCGCCGCACGTGCTCGAAGACCGGCAAGCTGCTGAACATCTACTTCTCGTCGCAGGAAGAACTGGACGAGTGCACGAATGCCGGCGGCGAGCTGATCCAGCGCGAGGATGACAACGAGGAGACGATCAGCAACCGACTGAACGTCTACCGTGAGCAAACCGAACCACTGGTCGACTTTTACCGCGCCAAGGCGCTCCTCAAGACGGTTGATGCCGACGGCACGATCGACGGAGTCTATGAGCGCTTCGTCGCCGCGCTAGCGTAATCAAGACCGATTTCCTAAACCTTGTTCTCTAAATGAGGGCAGGGCGACCAATACTCAATTGCCGCAAACACTAGTACTCGCGCACAGGCGTTAGCGCTACCTTTGCCCTGCTTGATTACTGACCGCCGTTGGAGCCTGGATGGGCGATTGGCGGTCCGCCTGACCACGTTCTGATCAACGCCGGGCTTCAGTCTCAGCCGCATGTGCGGCGTGGAGAGAGACATGAAAACGCGCGTTGTTCGCTCCACCATTGTGGCGATCCTGATGCTAGGGCTGGCGATACCTGGCGTCGCTTCAGCTGGCTTCTTCAACTGGGGCTGCAAGTACCAGGGCACCTGGTTCGGTGTCGTCTCGGAGGATATTCCTGCACTTGCCGGGTGGATGGTGACGGTCGAGGGTGGTTCGTATTTCTACGGGACCAATAACCTCGAATCCACATTTCCGGCATTCGATCCGAGGCTACCGAACCCCATGGCTCCCGGGACCTTCGTATTCGAGGATGCCGTGGCTCTGAGCACGATGCGCGGGAACTGGATGCGCACCGGGTTCAATACATTCATCTACACGACCACGGGCTTCGGGCTCGATGCCAACGGTGTGCCCCTCTACGTAGCGCAGCTCAACGGGAACATCACGCTCAGCGAAGACTGCCAGCGGGACGTCATTACGGGAACGCTCAAAGTCTTCGTTCCGGCATCGATGAAGAATCCCTTCGTTGGTAGCCCGGATCCGGATTTGCCGCTGATTACATTACCGCCCATGCATGCGATTCGGGCCTTCATTAACCTGCCGTAGCAGATCAACGAAAATGCCCCGGCCGTGCGCCGGGGTTCTGCGGTGAGCGCATGTAAATAACGGCCTGACGTTATCGGAGCTCTCGCGCCCCTGTCTATTCGGGCTTGCCACGACTTGCCAGCCGCCGGAGCGGCGCAATACACCTTTGTGTTCGACAAAGGCAAAGCTAGCCAAAGTTAGCGACGCAAAGCCACGGGTCCTCGCTTCCTCCGCGACGTGATAGCGCCACGAAGGACCCCAAGATCGCCGGGCTGCCGGACTTCAGCCTTAAGGCCTTATTGGGGAGAAAACATGAAAACGCTAATCACCAGGCTCCTGGCAGCCGCTCTGCTGAGCGTGTTCTCTGTGACTGTCGCCTTTGCAGGAGTGCAGCCAGTCTACGAGTGTGGCACGGTCATCACCGAGCCCGGCAAGTACAAGCTGACAACCGATCTTGTCGATTGCCCGACCGGTGGCGTGACGATCGGCGTGTCCGACGTAAAGCTCGACCTGAAGGGGCACACGATCACCTGCGAGACCAACGGCAACCTCGTCGGTGGAGTTGTCGCAATCCCATTCTTCGAGGAGTTCGTGCGAAACGTAGTGATCAAGAACGGTTCTGTCGAAAATTGCAGCGACGGTGTAGTACTGATCTCGGCTGTGAATTCGAAGGTCACTAATATCATTGCGAGCGGCAGCCGGTTGTTTGAAGGTGGTTACGGAACCGGCATCACCGTAGCGTGGTCGCATGGCAACACGGTCACCCACACCTATACGTTCGGCAATGCAACCGATGGCATATATGCGTTTGATGGAAGCGACAATCTCTTCAGACACAATGTCGCGAACGACAACATCAACGGCTCCGGCATATTCACCAACTTCGAGAACAACTCGAGATTCCTATGCAACCGCACTGACGGGAACGCTGCTGGTATAGCCCTGGGTGCGTTCAGCAACGGCAACCTGGTACGAGGCAATGTGGCTTCTGGCAATGTGGACGGAATAGGGGCTGTAGGATTCTCCTGGGCCGGCGACTACTTTGGTCTCATCGGGGCCGATAACGCCTACAAAAACAATATCGCCACGGGCAACTACTTCAATGACGTTTACGAGATACTGTTTGATCTGGCAACTTTCGAGTACCTGCTAGAGCCGGACAACCAGTGCCTGAACCAATGGAAAAAGAACGAATTCGGGACCGAGTTCGGCCCCATGGGCTGCTTCGGGTATCCGAAGAATCTCGATGACGACGACGTCTGCGCCCTCGAAGACGATGACGACGACGACGAGGATGACGATGACGACGAGGAGGATGACGACGACTAGGTAGCCATCTAGAGCGATTTGAGCAGCTGGTCTCCGACCAGCTGCTTGCGCCAACCGGTCAATAGTCTCGAGTCGCGATCGCCGCCAATGATGACGGCGGAGAGGTCACGCTTGGACGCCAGCGTTTCGGCGGCGATGCCGAGGTCGTCCGCACAGGCGGCAACGTACTGCTGCATCTGCTTGAGCAAGGTCTTTTGTGCTTCGTTCGGCGCGCCGGGCGGGCGGTAGTCAGCACTCGCTTTACCGGCGCGGGCCACTGCATCGAGAATTTTCTTGCCGGACCGTCGCACGAGGCCGGCCGGCAATCCGTCGATCTTGCCCAACGCGGCAGTGTTCTCGGGCAGCGTCTTCGCGACCTCCAGCAACGCGGTGTCCTTCGCAATCCACTGCCGTGGGCGGTTGACTCGCAGTGCCTCTTCCTCGCGCCAGATCGCCAGGTTGGCCGCCGCGGCACGGCGGCGACCGCGCATGTTGCGGGCCCCCTTGAGACGACTCACTGCAAGCTTCGGGTCCACGTCATAGAGGGCAGGGTCCAGCAGAAAGGCCGAGTCCTCTTCGGCCCACGCCAGCCGTCCTTTCTTGTGGAGCTGCTCGGCCAGGATCTCCCGGGCCGGCAACAGGTACTCCACGTCCTCGGCCGCGTAGTGCAGGTACTCGTCGGGCAGCGGGCGTCGCGACCAGTTGGCGCGCGTATGCGTCTTGTCGATGCTGGCGTCGAACAGCTCGTTCACGAGGGTCGCGTAACCCATCTGTGGCGCGAAGCCGAGCAGGCCGGCGGCGACCTGCGTGTCGAAAATGCGTTCCGGCATCCGCTGCGCTGCCTGGTAAACGACCTCGATATCCTGACGACCGGAGTGCAGCACCCACGTGTCGCGCATCAGCGTGTCCCAGAACGCGTCCATCGGGTTGCCGGGCAGGGGGTCGACGCAGTAGATCCGGCCTCCCGTCGCAACCTGTACCAGGCACAATTCCGCGAAGAAGGTCTTCTCGCGCATAAACTCGGTGTCGATGCCGACGAATTCGTGCCGGCCGAGATCCGCGGCGATCGAATCCGGGTGCTCGACGAGCTCGTAACCAGGAATGGAAGGTGGGGAGGCCATTTCGAAACGGGAGGTTATCATGCGATGATTGCGCTTCCGAATCACGCGCGTTGCCAATCCTTGCTGCCACTCCTTAGAACGCTGTTCGATATCACATTGCTGCGCAAAGGACCCGACGCCATCCCGGCGTCATGGATCCTGGTGCTCCTCGTGATTGGCCTGTGGCTGTTCTCGTCGCTCACCGTGCTGTCGCTGATTGAACAGTTCGACGAACGTGATTTCGTCATCGGGCTCTATACGGCATTGGCGGGCATTGTCACCTACACCGCGATTCTCGTGGTGGCCGGGCACGCGTCCCGGGCAATGCAGACGGTTACGGCCATCCTCGGCTGCGGCGCGCTGATTTCCCTGATCTTCGTGGCGGAGTTTGTGCTGTTCACACCGTTCCTGGGCCCCACCGTCACCGGCATCCTGGCGCAGCTGATCCTGTTGTGGTCCGTGCCCGTCGAAGGCCATATCATTGCCCGGGCACTCGGTCGCCACTGGTACATTGGTATCGTTATTGCGATCGGCGTGTTTGTTTTGCAGTACGTCATCTACAGCGCCATGGCGGCGACCACCTGAGCAACGCATGCATATACACATCCTCGGAATTTGCGGAACCTTCATGGGCGGTGTCGCGGCGCTGGCCAGGGCG
>JASJCH010000087.1 GCA_030066075.1 Woeseiaceae bacterium | reverse complement strand
TGGTCGAGGACGCGTCGCGGGGATTACTCGAGAAGCTCCGGGCGTCCTAGTCTTCCCAGGGCAGCAGGCGGCCTTCGGGCTTCTGCTCGGGCTTTGGCTGCTGCTCGGGCTCGGGTTTGGGCTTCGACTCGGCCTTGGGCTTTGACTCGGACTGAGGCTTCGACTCGGACTGGGTCTTCGGCGCGGGTTTGGGCTTCGACTCGGGCGCTTTTTCGGGCTCGGCTTTAGCTGAACCATTTCCTGAGGAAGGTTTCTCTACTGCCTGTTTTTCAACAGGTTTTTCTTTCTTGACTTCGGGCTTTGGCGCGGCGGCCGGCTTGGTCATGCCAGGCTGAGTCTCGCCCAGTTTGGACGCGTCGGCGGCTCTCTCAGCGTCGGTCCGGACCTTCGGTGGACCGTCCGGCGCCGGCAGCAGTTCGGGCTCCTTTTTCTTCGGCTTCGCCGCGGCTGGCTTCTTGGGCTTTGGCTTCGGCTCGGCCTGCGGTGTGGCCGCTTCCGCAGGCTTATCCTGCGGTGCCGCCTCCGGGGCCTGCTGATCACGCGGCGGCCGCTCAGCACTGCGCCGGCGACGGCGCCCGCCACGGCTACGCCGGTTGCGCGAGGGTTGCCGGCCTTCCGACTTCTGCTGTTCCGGGGTCTGCTGCTGGTCGGATTGCCGCGTCTCGGCCTGCTTGGGCGCAGCCTTCTTGCGCGCTGTCTGCTTCTTGGCCGCTTTCTTTTTGGCAACTTTCTTCTTGCTGGCCTTTTTCTTCGAGCCCTTGTTGTCGGCGCGCTGGTCCTGCTTGCGCGACGAGTCGGAGCGACGGCGGCCGCGCTGGCCGCCGCGCGAACGGCTGTCCGCACCTGAGCTCTTGCGCCGGCGCGATGCGGGCTTTTTCTTCGCAGGCTCTGCGTCGTCGCCCGAGAAGAAGCTGGCGATCGTCGCGAACAGGCCCTTGCTTTCCGTCTTGCGCTTCGGCGCCGGCTTGGAGGGCTTCATGACCGCAATGGCGGCCGGCTCGATGTGTTTGCGTGCGAGTATTTCCTGTGGTGTCTCGGGTTCGGCTTCGGTATCGGCCAATTCGTAACTGGGCCCGGTGTTCTCGGGCAGCTCGGTCTGGTCATCGCGCACTCGGCGCACGTCGTAGTGTGGCGTTTCGAGCGCCGAATTTGCCACAAGCACGACCTGCATCTCGTTTCGGGACTCGAGGTTCTGCACCCAGTCTCGTTTCTCGTTGAGCAAGAATGTCGCCACCTCGACCGGCAACTGGGCGATGACTTTCGCCGTGCGTTCTTTGCGCGCTTCCTCGCCGATAAGGCGCAGGATGGCCAGCGCCAGCGACTCGACGCTGCGGATGGTGCCAATGCCGGAGCAGCGCGGGCAGGTCAGGTAGCTCGACTCGCCGAGCGAGGGACGCAAGCGCTGGCGTGACATCTCCAGCAAGCCGAAGCGCGAGATCTTGCCAATCTGGACCCGCGCACGGTCCTGGCGCACAGCTTCACGCAGCCGGTTCTCGACATCCCGCTGGTGTTTCTGTGGGCCCATGTCGATGAAATCGATGACGATCAGGCCACCGAGGTCGCGAATACGCAATTGCCGGGCAATTTCGTCCGCGGCTTCGAGGTTCGTGTTGAGCGCGGTTGCCTCGATATCGCCGCCCTTGGTCGCCCGCGCCGAGTTGATATCGATCGAGACCAGCGCCTCGGTGTGGTCGATGACGATGCTGCCGCCGGATGGCAGGTGGACGGCATGCGTGAACGCCGATTCGATCTGGCTCTCGATCTGGAAGCGGGTGAACAGCGGCACGGGCTCGGTGTAGTGCTTGAGCTTCTTGAGGTTGTGCGGCATGACCTGCTCAACGAACTCGCAGGCCTCCTTGAAGGTCTTGTCGTCATCGATCAGGATTTCGCCGATATCGCCGGTGAGGTAGTCGCGCAGCGCGCGCACGACGGCGTTGCTCTCACGGTAGATCAGGAACGGTGACTGCCGCTCCAGCACGACGTTGAGGATCGCCGTCCAGATCGTCAGCAGGTTCTCGAGGTCCCAGGCCAGCTCCTCGGGGCTGCGATCGATACCCGCCGTGCGCAGGATGACGCTCATGCCCTTGGGGACCTCGACGTCATTGAGTGATTTGCGCGCGAGATCACGGTCGGAACCGACGATACGCCGCGAAACGCCGCCGGAACGGGACTTATTGGGCTTGAGGACGATGAATCGGCCGGCCAGGCTGACGAAGGTTGTCAGCGCCGCCCCCTTGTTGCCGCGCTCTTCCTTGTCGATCTGTACGACGATGTCCTGGCCTTCGCGCAGGACGCTCTTGATGTTCGGTTTTTCGCCCGATTCGACAGGCTTGACGAAATACTCGCTCGAGATCTCTTTGAGAGGCAGAAACCCGTGGCGCTCAGCGCCGAAGTCCACGAACGCCGCTTCGAGACTGGGCTCGATGCGGGTTATTTTGCCTTTATAAATATTGGCTTTCTTGCGTTCGCTTGCCGGTAGTTCGATGTTGAGGTCATAGAGGCGTTGGCCGTCGACCATCGCCATGCGCAACTCTTCTTCCTGAGTTGCGTTGATTAGCATTCTTTTCATGTTGCCCTACTTGTTTGTTGAGAGAGGGCAGTGAGTCGGTTCGAATCGCCAGGGTACGTGCGCTGGATGGCTCACACAGCAAAACCCGGCGCAGGAAGGCGCCGGCCGTGTGGCGGATAAACTCGTTCTGGGCCTGTGTCAGAGAAAACAGGTCCCGTAGGAAATTCAGCATTTGTACCCTGCGGCATTGCCGCTGTGGCGCTCGCAACGTCAGGTGCTCGCTGCCATCTTGGTTGGCTCCGCGACTGCGAAGCCCAAAAAAACTATAATTTACTTACGTTTACGAAGCGGACAGCCCGGATTTGGCGCCGCGTCGCGGTAATATAACACACCCTTTGATTCCATCAAGTTATTGATCATGCAGCAAAAGTCCGACAAGGGCCCGGCGCAGGTCGCCAGCAAGGTTCGCAAGGTGCGCATCGACGCCGAGCAGGCTGGCCAGCGCATCGACAACTTCCTGCGCCGCGAGTTGCCGGGGCTGCCCAAGGGGCGCCTGTATCGGATTCTGCGCCGTGGCCAGGTGCGCGTGAACGGCGGGCGGATTCGCGCGGAGTACAAGCTGCAGGAGGGTGATGAGGTCCGGATACCGCCGGCGCGAGTCAGGGTGCCCGGTGATGCGCCGGCAGCTGGCCAGGCTGCCCGAATGGCCGAGCGCATCATTTTCGAGGACAAGCGCTTGCTGGTCGTAGACAAGCCCTCCGGTGTTGCGGTGCACGGCGGCAGCGGCATCAGCCACGGCGTCATCGAGTTGCTGCGGGCCGCCAGGCCGGAGCTGCGCGACCTGGCGCTCGTGCACCGCATCGACCGTGAGACCTCGGGTTGCCTCGTGCTCGCAAAACGGCGCAGCGCGCTGCGCGAGCTGCACGAGCGGTTTCGTGAGGGCGACGTGCAGAAGCACTACCTGACACTTGTGGTGGGCGACTGGCAGTACGGCGAGCAGCTCATCGACAAGCCGCTCCTGGTCCAGAATCGCAAAGGAGGCGAACGCCACGTGGTTGTCAGCAAAGGCGGCAAGCCGGCGCAGACCCGCGTTGCGTTATCCCGCACGTTCGGCAAGTTCAGCCTGCTGAACTGCGCGCCAGAGACCGGGCGTACTCACCAGATTCGCGTTCACCTGCAGGCGCTGGAACACCCCATCGTTGGCGACGAGCGCTACGGTGACGAGGAAGCCAACAAGCAGGCCAGGAAACTCGGGCTGAAGCGCCTGTTCCTGCACGCGCAGTCGATCGCCTTCCCGGACGACAGCGGCAACGAGCTGCATTTCACGGCGCCGCTGGCCGATGACCTGGAGGCGTTCCTGGAGCGTATCTCGAAGCGCAAGTAAAACGGTCAGCCTTCAGACAGGTGGGCAAAGTCCCGCTGCAGCTCTTCGTGGTAGACGGTGCTTTCGAAGCGATCACGGCAGGGTGGCCAAGATGCGACCACGCTTGCGACCGTGTACGGATTCATGGGGTCCGGGTCCTCAAAGAACTTGCGGAACGCGTCCGCGGCCGCCTCGAGTTCGCCCGCCTGGCATAGCGATAGTCCGTATTCGAAAGGCGTGACACTGATATCGAATGAAGGCCAGGGCTTGTTGGACTCGGTCATTGCGTCTGCAATCTCGGCGGCTCGCCAGGCGTACTCGATAGCGAGTTCTTCATTCCCAAGCATCATCGCTACGCGTGCACTGTAGTTGAGCAGTACAAAATTGTCCGGCTGCGATTCCAGCAGAGTGGCCTGGTATTCGGCTTCCTGCTCGAACAGGGTTCGTGCTTCATCGGTGCGCCCTGCGGATTGCAGCACAAATGCCTTGAGAGCCCGTGTTGACATTTGGCCTGATGGATCGCCTGTCGCCGATAGGTTAGCGGAACGGTCAAGCGCAAGATCAATCTGACCGCCAACCCAGGCCCAATAGGCGAGCTCCAGGCTGCTATGGTCGGATTGTGGGTAATCGGGACGCGTCATCGCTGCCACGATTGCGGAGGCATCGCCATCTCGGAACCAGGGCACTTTTCCAGCCTCTCGCCTGAGCCTGGGTCTGTCCGGAAACGCCGAGACCACATGATCGAAGGCCGCCTCGGCCTCCTCGTATCGTCGCAGATGCGCCAGGGTATTGGCATGTTCCCATGCGGTCCACGGATCACGCGGATCGAGTTTTACACCTCGCGCATAAGCCTCAATAGCGCTCTCCGGATCGCCCATGTGCCTGTATATGTTGGCGCGCCATTCGTAGACCTCGGCGGACCCGGGCATGCCATGTTCGGCCAGTTCGAGCTGTTCGAGCGCTGCTTCGTAGTCGAGGTAGCCGTGATAAAGGACCTTGGCTGAAACGAGATGTACTTCCGGCAGGTCGGGCTGCAGTTCCTGTGCCCGGGCGAGGGCGAACTCGGCTCGATCCAGGGCAGCTTTATTATCGGATGGGCCCCAGTATTGGCTCTGGTAAACGTCCGCGAGGCGAGCCCATGCCAGCGCAAATTCCGGGTCTTTCTCGACCGCCGAGCTAAGCAGATCTTCGACAGACACGCGTTCGAAGTCAGCTCTGTAATAGGCATTCATCGCTTCAAGGTAGTCGCGATAGGCATCTTCATTGTCCGTAGCGGCGCGGCGGGCCAGTTCGGCGGCATTCGGCAGCAGTGCTATCTCCAGGCTGGTGCTGATCCGCGATACGATGCCCGACTGCACATCCAGGATGTTTTCGTACGCAATGGCTTCGTCGTACACGTCCGTCCAGAGATGATCGTCCGTCTCGACCTCTATGAGCTGTGCATTGACTCGCAACTGGTTGGCGACCTTTTGCACGGACGCGTCGAGGACGTGCCTGACTTTCAGTATTGCTGCTATTTCCTGGATGCTCTTGTCGGAGCCGGCGAAAGACTGCACGGACTGGCGCGCGGTGACATCCAGGCCCGGGATTCTTTCGAGTTGGGTAATCAGGTGTTCATGCAGACCTGCGGCGATGAATGCCGCTTGTTCGTCTGTACCAATTGAACGAATTGGCAAGACGGCGACAGACTGCATGCCAGTGGGTCGAGGCGGCTGAACTTTTTCCCAGGCGAGGTACCCGACTACCACGGTCAACGCCGCAATGATGACGAAGTCGACGGCGCGACCTTTCGACGTCGTGCGTATCGCTCCCGGCTCGATCTCGGATTCGCGTTTGATGCCTTCGGGCGTAATCTCGAAAACCCACGACGCCAGGAGCGCCAGCGGGAAACCGAAGAGCAAGATATAGATGACCAGCCGCCCCACCCAGTCGGGAAACTGCAGCAGGGAGCTCAGTACGTCTGTGACCTGCATGATGAGCCAGGCCAGCAGCAGGTAGCCTCCGGCCACCCGGAAAACGTGACGACGTTTCAGTTCAGTGAAGAATCTCATGACGCTCCACTTCGTAATCTTCTATGGGAGCAGGTAGCCGAGCTCGAGAAGAACGTCAGACACCCAGATCATCGGCAGGCCGATGAGTGCGGTCGGGTCATCCGTCTTGACGGAGTCAAAGAGCACGAATCCGGCGCCTTCGATCTTGAAACTGCCGGCGCAGTCGTACGGCTCGTCGTGGCGCAGGTAGGCCTCGGCGAGACGCCGGTCGTACTGGCGGAAGTGCACCGTGGTCTTGTCGACGTGCTCGTAGCGATTCTTACCGACCGGGTCGAGGATGCAGACCGCGGTGCGAAAGGTCACCGCGTGGCCCGATGCGGCCATCAGCTGCTCTACGGCCTGCTGGTGGTCGCCCGGTTTGCCGAGGACCTTGCCGTCCAGCACGGCAAGCTGGTCCGCGCCGATCACCAGGCTGTCACGCGCCGTAGGCAGCACGGTCTCGGCCTTCTTGCGTGCCAGGTAGCGCGCCAGCTTCTTCGGACTCAGGTCACCCGGGTTGCTCTCATCGATATCCGGCGAGACGGCCTGATAATCGTCGAGAAAGCGGTCGAGCAGGGCGCGGCGGTATTCCGAGGCCGATGCGAGCACGATCGGTGGTGCAGAAGGATTTTGCATAAAATCAATTGCTTGGCGCGAAACCCGGAAAGTTTAACCGCTTTAGCGTGCGGCGCGGGTTTTTTCGCGATATTGCGCTTTGACAGCGAGTCCCGTGGTCCTTATCATGCGCGCGCCATGGGCAATCCGCTGCGCGACCGGCGAACTCCGCAAGAATTCGCGGCAAACCGTCAATCCATTGATTTTGATGATAAAATCGGGGAATTCGGGCGTCTTGCCGGAATCGTCGAGGCGGACCTCTCGACGCTGGGTGCGGAGAAACTGCCGCCCGGCTGGCGCGACAGGACGGTGGCGGGGCAGCTGAACTTCGGCTTCGCCGATGCGCAGCAAGGGCTGCCCGTGCTTGAGGGCCGGGTGGCGGCGACCGTGGACGCAGTCTGCCAGCGCTGCCTGGAGCCGATGGAACTGGCCCTGACGGTCGAGCTGAAGTTGCTGTTTGCGAGCGACTCGGCCGAAGCAACGGACGACTCGGGTTTCGAAGTGTGGGAGCTCGACGAGGAAACGCTGCGCCCTCTCGACATCGTCGACGAGGCGCTGGCAATGGCAGTCCCGCTAGCGGTGCTGCACGAAAATGACGAGAACTGCAGTCGGCCGGCCGACGTCGCCGACGAGAGCAGGGATACGATACGGCCGTTTGCGGCCCTGAAGTCGCAAATGGAACACGACAACTGATTCGAATGATGGCGCCGCGGCGCCATTATCACTGGAGAGAAATATGGCTGTTCAAAAGAGTCGCAGAACCCCGTCGACGCGTGGTGCCCGCCGCTCGCACGACAAGCTGAAGAAGCCCGCGCTGTCCGTCGACCCGACGTCCGGCGAGACGCACTTGCGGCACCGTGTATCGCCCGACGGTTTCTACCGCGGCGAGCAGGTCATTACCCAGCCCGATATCATCGAAGACGACGAGTAGGCGCAGCTGGTTTCCGGGCCGTACGTTGTGACGGCTCGTTGAATCATGGCGACGCACTCGATCATTTCCATCGACGCAATGAGCGGCGACCTCGGCGCCGAGGTTGTCGTGCGCGCGTGCCACGCCGCGCTGGCAGACAATCCCAATATCGAACTGATAGTCGTCGGTGACGAGCAGGAGCTGCGCGGTCACGCCGCTCGGGTCTTCGGCGATGAGCCCCGGCTGCAGATTGTGCATGCGAGCCAGGTCGTGGAGATGTCGGATTCGCCGATTGACGCGATGCGCAAGAAAAAGGACTCGTCGATGCGCGTCGCCATTAACCTCGTGCAGGAGGGCCGCGCACAGGCTTGCGTGAGTGCGGGCAATACCGGCGCATTGATGGCCACGGCCAAGTTCGTGCTCAAGATGCTGCCGGGTATCGACCGTCCCGCCATCATCACCGAGTTACCCGCGAAGGGTGGCACGCTGCATATGCTCGATCTTGGCGCCAACACGCTGTGCACCGCCGATCACCTGTTCCAGTTTGCCGTGATGGGATCCATCGTGACGGAGGACATCACCGGCATCGAGAATCCGCGCGTGGCGTTGCTCAATATCGGCGCGGAAGACACCAAGGGACATGACACCGTCAAGGAAGCTGCGTCGATGCTGAAAGGCAGCACGATGAACTACGTCGGCTTCATCGAAGGCAGCGAGTTGTTTACGGGCAAAGCCGACGTGGTTGTAACCGATGGCTTCACCGGTAACGTCGCGCTCAAGACCATGGAAGGTACGGTCGGACTTGCCAAGCACTACCTGAAACGCGCGTTCACCCGTGACCTGTTCTCGAGGTTCCAGGCGCTCCTGGCGCGCCCTGTCCTCAAGGGACTGCGCAAGCGCATGGACCCGCGCCGATTCAACGGCGCGACTCTTGTCGGCCTGAATGGTATTGTTGTCAAAAGTCACGGCAGCGCCGATGCGTATGCGTTCATGCACGCAATTCAGACGGCCGCTGTCGAAGTAGAAAAACAAGTTCCGCAGCAGATTGGCAACCTGCTGCAAAAGGAAGCCGCATGACGTACTCGAGAATCGCCGGAACCGGGCGCTACCTTCCCGAGAAGATCCTGACCAACTTCGACCTCGAAAAAATGGTCGACACCACCGATGAGTGGATTCGCACGCGCACGGGCGTCGAGCGCCGGCATTGCACGGCACCCGAAGAGACAACGTCGGATATGTGCGTGGAAGCCGCCAAGGTCGCGATGGAAGACGCGGGCGTCAAGCCCGAAGACATCGAAATGGTCGTCATCGGCACCACAACCCCTGACCTGGTTTTCCCGAACGCGGCCACGCTGGTGCAACATCGCCTCGGCATCCCGTCGTGCCCGTGTATCGCCACCGAGGAAGCGTGTACGAGCTTCATCTACGGGCTATCGATCG
>JASJCH010000086.1 GCA_030066075.1 Woeseiaceae bacterium | reverse complement strand
CGCAGACGCAGTGCGGCCTGGCTGTGGATCTGGCAGACGCGCGATTCGCTGACGCCAAGCACCTGACCGATCTCGCGGAGATTCAGCTCTTCGTCGTAATACAGCGCGATGACCAGGCGCTCGCGCTCCGGGAGACTGGCGATGGCGTCGCCCAGTGCCTCGCGGAAATGACTCTTCTCGAGGCCACGTGCCGGACCGTCTTCGAGCAGATTGCGCGACCGTCCGAGATTGCCATCTGTAGGGACGACCTCGCCCACCTCGCTCAACTCCTCGTAGCTGAAGATACGCGCACCCGAGGCATCCTTGAGGACCTGGTGGTACTCCTCGATCGACATGCCCAGGGACTCGGCGACCTCCACGTCACGCGCGTCACGTCCCTCCGCGTTCTCGATGTCGCGCATCGCGTCCGCCACCATGCGTGCCTTGCGGTGCACTGAGCGCGGCGTCCAGTCCGAGCGCCGGATCTCGTCGAGCATGGCGCCGCGGATACGGATGCCGGCGTAGGTCTCGAAACTCGCGCCTCGCGACGCATCGAAATTCCTTGCCGCCTCGAGCAGCCCGACCATGCCGGCCTGCAGTAGGTCGTCGATTTCGACGTTTGACGGCAGACGTGCAATCAGGTGCTGGGCGATACGCTTGACGAGATCAACGTTCGCCGTGACCAGGTCTTCTTCCCGGCCACCATCACGGACGGCGAGATTGCTGTATGTGTTCATACGACTACCCCTTGGTCCTGCCTCTCATTGATAAACAGGCGTTCGAAAAAGAACTCGATGCCGCCACGCGACCGCGCTGACGAGGGCAGTCTTTCGACGGCGCCGGCAATTCCGTGAAACGCAGCACCGGACGCACTCTTCGGGTACGCATCAAACACTGCACGCTGCTGCTGCACGGCTTTGACCAGGTAATCATCGCGCGGTACATCGCCAAGATGACGCAGCACGACGTCGAGGTAGCGCTCTGCGACGCGATCGAGTTTGTCGAAGAGCAACCGCCCTGCTGCCCGGCTGGCGCTCATGTTCGTGATGACCTGGAAATGGCTGATGCCATAGTTCTGGCTAAAGACCTTGATGAGCGCATACGCGTCGGTCAGTGACGCGGGCTCGTCACAAACAACGACGACCGCATGCTGTGCCGCCTGCACGAACCGCGCCACGCCGGGCGAAATCCCGGCCGCGGTGTCAATGACGAGAACGTCCGGCTGGTCACTCATCTGCCCGAACGCCTGGATGATCGCCGCCTGCCCGGCAGGCGCGAGGTCGGTCATGCTGAAGTTCCCCGAGGAGGCCGGCACGATTCGCAACCCGTGTGGTCCCTGGAGGATCGCAGTCTCGAGGTCGATTTCACCGTGCACGACGTGCGACAGGTTGAACCGCGGCTGCAGGCCGAGCAGCACATCGACATTGGCGAGGCTGACATCCGCGTCCAGCAGGCACACGTTGTGGCGTCGCGAGGCCATGGCGAGCGCCAGGTTGGCGGCGACGTTCGTCTTGCCGACCCCACCCTTGCCGCTGCACACGGCGAGCACCTTGACAGCCTCGCGGTTCAGGTAGGACCTGAGGTTTTCATCTTGTGATCGACTAGGCATTGGCCGCACCTACCTGCGTGTAGCGCTCCGCCATGAGCCGCTCATCGATGCCGGGCTGGCTGCTTTCCATGCATTCGACGGCCTGGTTCACGAGCCACAGCTTCTTGTGCGCCGCCGCGTGCAGGTCCTCCGGGATTCTCTGCCCATCGGAGTACCAGCATGAGCGCAGGCCGTGGCGGATCAGGATGCTGATGGCGCAACCGAGCTGGGCTGCTTCATCGATCTTGGTCAGGATGCAGCCTTCGAGCGGCACTTTG
Organism: Woeseiaceae bacterium; assembly: GCA_030066075.1. Classification (GTDB taxonomy): domain Bacteria; phylum Pseudomonadota; class Gammaproteobacteria; order Steroidobacterales; family Woeseiaceae; genus UBA1847. The sequence continues at coordinate 6,952 of JASJCH010000086.1, read as the reverse complement.
TTGAACGCACGCACCGCCTCGTCGAGACCGGCCTCCTGCGTTGCTGCAGACAGCGTCAGATAGAAACGGACCCGGTCCTGGTTGCTGCCGTAGGCCGCAAGCCGGTTGGCCAGTTCCCTGTCCCGAGGGCTGCGACCCTCGGTGTCGATGAGCACCAGTTTCTTGTCGCGCAGACGATCGAGCGTCTCGGAGAGCTCCGTGGAGTTGCTCGCGGACATGACGCTGACACCGACAATATTGGCGAAGGCCTGCAGATGCTCTTTTGCGCCAATGCGGAATGAGTCGGCGCTTACCAGGGCCAGGTCATCGGGCGAGTTGTTCATCACGAACTGTGCCGCGATTTTCGCAATAGTGGTGGTCTTGCCGACGCCCGTGGGTCCAATCAGCGCGAACACGCCGCCCTGTTGCATCAGTTGATCGTCGCGCACCTCGATGAGTTGCGCGAGCTCGGAAAGGGGGCCGTGCCAGAGACTGCGCAGGTCCTCCATCGGGCCGAGACGGTCCACGACCATATTGGCGATATCAGGCGCGATTCCAAGCCGCGCGAGGTTGCGCAAGACCTGGGCGCGCGCGGGAGACCGGCGAGACGTATCGCGCCAGACCAGGCCGGACAGTTGTGTTTCGAGAAGGCCGCGCAAGGAGGATATTTCGCTGCGCATTGCCTGGAGCGACTCTTCCTTGCTGCCGGACCCGGCGACGAGACTGGACGAAATGATCTCCGGTTGCCGCTCGGGCAGTGGCCGCTCCGTTGCGTCGCCTGCATCCGGTTCGGCGATGGCCGCAAGGGTATCGCTATCGATCCCGGAACTGCTGTCCGGACCAATTCCCAGGGCCTGGTGGACAAGTGCCTGATCGTAGTCGACAGCCGCGATCACCTCGATGCCTTCATCAACTCGCCGATTCGACAGGATCACGGCATCCGGTCCCTGGTCCTTCCTGATGCGACGCAGAACGAGCCGCATATCCTTGTCTACATATCGTTTGATCTTCACACTAAGTCCTTTGTCTTATCGCTTCGGTTATTGCTACTTCCTAACTGACCGCACCGATCATCTGGATACGTTTGTCGTCCGGCACCTCGTTGTATGCCAGCACCGTCAAATTGCGTATGTTGCGCATCATGCGCGACATCCATGGCCGTACTTGCGGCGCAACGAGCAGCACGGCCGGGTCGCCCGTAACCTCCTGGCTCCTCGCCGTTTCACTCAGCGCCTTGTGTAATCGATCCATCATTGCGGGCTCCAATCCGACGTTGCCGCCTTCCTGAACAGATTCATTCAAGATTCGTTCCAACTCTGGCTCGAGAGTGACCACAGGCAGCTCATCGCTAAGCCCTGCAACGGATTGGACGATCGAGCGTCCGAGGGAAACGCGTACTGCGGCGGACAGAACGTCGGGATCCTGACTCTTGGTGCCCTGCTCCGCCAAAGTCTCGGCGATCCTGCGAATGTTGCGAATCGGCACATGCTCTTCGAGCAGGCTTTGCAGCACCCGGGTGATGACGCTCATGGGCAGCAGCTTGGGTGTCAGGTCCTCGACCAGCTTGGGCGAAACGCTGGAGAGACGGTCCATCAGCTGCTGGCATTCTTCATGGCCGAACAGTTCATGCGCGTTGGCCTTCAGTAGTTCGCTCAGGTGCGTCGCTATGACGGTCGACGGGTCGACAACCGTGTAGCCGAGCATTTGCGCGTCCTCGCGCCGCGAGCTGTCGATCCAGTACGATTCGAGGCCGAAGGCGGGATCCGTGGTCTTGATGCCGTCGAGTTCGCCAAACACCTGGCCGGGGTTGATGGCGAGGTCCTTGTCCGCGTTGATCTCGCCTTTACCGACGGTCACGCCTGACAGCGAAATTCTGTAGGCATTCGGCGCCAGGTCGAGGTTGTCCCGAATGTGGACCGGTGAAATCAGGAAGCCGAGCTCCTCGGTCAGCTTCTTGCGAATGCCCTTGATACGCGCGACCAGCGGGCCGTTACGCTGGCGATCAACCAGTGGAATCAGGCGATACCCTACCTCGAGACTGACCAGGTCGACGGGGTCAACGTCCTGCCAGCTCAGGTCAGGCAACAGGTTCTCCGCAACCTCTTCGGCAACCGGCTCCTGCGCCGCCTGTTGCGGTTTCCTGGCAATGCGGTACGCCGCGTAACCGCACAAGCCGGCGAGGAAGATGAAAACACCGTTGGGCATGCCGGGTACGAGACCCAGGATGCCGAGAATCGACGCGGTGACCGCCAGCGTTCGGTAGTCATTGAAAACCTGGCTGAAAACCTGCTTGCCCATGTCCTGGGACCGGGACACGCGGGTCACGATAATTGCGACGGCGGTCGACAGCAGCAGTGACGGAATTTGCGCCACCAACCCGTCGCCGATCGTCAGAAGGGTGTAGTTGTGACCTGCCGCCGACAGCGTCATGTCATGCTGGGTCGTGCCAATCAGCAGGCCACCGATGATGTTGATCAACAGGATCAGGATGCCGGCAACCGCATCGCCCCGGATGAACTTGCTCGCGCCGTCCATCGATCCGTAGAAATCGGCTTCCTCGCCAATTTCGGCGCGCCGGTCGCGCGCGGTTTCCTGGTCGATGACTCCCGCGTTCAGATCGGCATCGATCGCCATCTGCTTGCCGGGCATCGCGTCGAGCGTGAATCTCGCTGAAACTTCCGAAACGCGAGTCGCGCCCTTTGTAACGACCACGAAGTTGATGATCACCAGGATCGCGAACACTACGAGACCGACCGCGTAGTTCCCGCCTATAACGAACTCGCCGAACGCTTCGATGACCTTACCCGCAGCCGAGGATCCGGTATGGCCATGCAACAGGACCACCCGCGTTGAGGCGACGTTGAGCGCGAGGCGCAGCAACGTGGCCAGCAGCAGGATGGTCGGAAACACCGCGAAATCCAGCGGCCGACCCACGTAGATCGTGGTCAGTAGAATGGCTACGGACAGCGCGATGTTGAACGTGAACAGAATGTCGAGCGCCAGCGGCGGCATCGGCACCAGCACCATCGCCAGCAGGGCGAGCAGCAACAGCGGCATGCCCACTCCACGAACAAGCTGCGCCAGTTTTTCCTTGTTGTTATCTATTGCCATCTACCTGGGCTCTCATCGGGTTCAAAAATCGTCTTCGTCGACTATTGGCACAGGCGGCTGCATTGGCCGTTGCCCCGGACGAAGGGTTTCCTTGAGCTGATAAACGTAGGCGAGTACCTGCGCTACCGCGGTGTAGAGGCGTGCAGGAATCTCATCGCCGACTTCTGCGCTCTTGTACAGAGCCCGTGCGAGCGGCGGTGCGGAGAACAGTGGCACCTTGTTGAGCTCCGCCACCTCGCGAATTCTCGCGGCAAGTTGATCCCTGCCTTTCGCCACGACCCTGGGCGCGCCCATCGTTTCGTCGTCGTACTTCAGCGCAACGGCGAAGTGCGTCGGGTTCGTGATGACAACGTCGGCGTCCGGGACCTCTTCCATCATGCGCTGCATCGCCGCTTGTTTCTGCAGCGCCCGTATGCGCGACTTGACCTCCGGCCGGCCCTCTGTTTCCTTCATTTCGTCGCGAACCTGCTGGCGCGTCATGCGTAGCTTTTTCTGGTACTGCCACAGCTGGAAAGGAACGTCGACGGCAGCAATGACCACCAGTCCGCTGCCGACGATCAGCAGCGATATCGCACTGAGTTCGAAAGCGCGGCTCACGGCCGGCCCGATCGGTTGCCTGCCGAGACCGATCAGGTCCTCGACAGAAAACCAGAGCCAGGACACGGCGATGATTGCGACCAGGGCGAACTTGGCCATCGCCTTGATCAGTTCGTTAAGGCCGTTAGCGCCGAAGACCCGCTTCAGGCCCTTGACGGGACTCAGCCGGTCCATCTTGAACTTCAACGCCTCGAGGCTGAACGACCAGCCTCCTATCAAGGCAGCGCTGAGGAAAACGGCCGCCAGCAGCACCACGGCAAGCGGCAGCAGGGCAGCGAACATCTCGCCTGCGATAGCTCCGAATCGCTGCGTCAGGCTTGCGGTATCGAACGCGGTAGCCCGGTCAAACTCGAAAGCGCCGGAGAACGCATCCAGGATGCGACGGCTCGACGGTCCCGAGAGCAGCAGAATCGCCGCGGCGCCACACAACATGACGCCGGTCATCGTCAGTTCACGCGACCGCGGAACATCACCCTTCTTCCGCGCCTCTTCGAGGCGCTTCGGAGTTGGTTGTTCAGTCCGTTCCTGTTGCGGTTCTTCTGCCATGAGTCAGCCCTTGTCTGCAGATTTACTCAAGCAGTTGCGACAGCGTAGCCAGCGCCCGGTCGATGAAGATCGACACGTTCTCCACCAGGACGCCCATGCTGAGAAAAATGACCGCGAATCCCAACAACATGGCAACCGGGAAGCCCACTGCGAAGAGGTTCAGCGTTGGCGCCGCCCGGCTCATGATGCCGAACGACAGGTTGACGATCAGGATCGCTGTGATTGCGGGCAGCGCGATCTTCATCGCGTAGACAAACATCTGGCCAGTCCAGGTCAGCAGTCCCGCCAGCATCGATTCGGTCAGGCCCGAACCCGCTACCGGCAGAGTATGAAAACTCTCCGCCAGCATCTGTACCAGCGCCAGGTGCCCATCGAGGGAAAGGAATACCAGCATTCCCAGCAACAGAAATAATTGACCCAGAACCGGGATGTTCACGCCGCGCGCCCGATCCAGAAAGACGGCGAAGCCGAGCCCCATGCTCATTCCGATCACCTGCCCGCTGAGTACGACCCCGTCGAAGACAAGCTGAACTAAGAAGCCCATGGCGACGCCGATCGCGATCTCCTGAATCATCGTGACCAGACCCGCCACACTCAACACGTCCAGGTTCGGCATAGTGGGAACCACAGGCGCGATTACTACTGTGAGCACCACGGCCAGCAGCAGACGGAATTTCGCTGGCACGAAACTGCCCCCGATCAACGGCATCACCATCAGGAAACCCCCAATCCGGGCGAACGGCCATGCGTAAGTCGCCAGCATCTTGGACAGTTCTACAATGGGTATGTCTATGGTCACTTTCTTGTCTCGCTTGCATGCCGGTATCCTCCAGTCCGGGTCATGAGATTAAAGTTGGAATCTGTTGCAGGAGTTGCCGAGTAAAATTCGAAATTACTGTCAGCATCCACGGTCCGGCGACGATCAGGGCCAGCACCAGCACGAGCAGTTTCGGGATAAAGCTCAGCGTCATCTCGTTGATCTGGGTAGCGGCCTGGAACATGCCCACAAGCAAGCCCACCGCCAGCGCGGATAGCAGCATCGGCGCTGCGATCAGCATCGTTACCCAAAGCGCCTGCTGGCCGATCGACGTTACGAATTCCGGGGTCATACCACGCTCCTAGCGAACGAAACTCGATGCGAGCGTACCGAGCACCAGCGCCCAGCCGTCGACGAGAACGAACAACATGATCTTGAATGGCAATGCGATCAGCATTGGCGAAAGCATCATCATGCCCATGGACATGAGGACACTGGAGACGACGAGATCGATCACGAGGAACGGTATGAAGACCAGGAAACCGATCTGGAATGCTGTCTTGAGCTCGCTGACCATGAAACTCGGCACGAGCAGGGACATAGGCGTTTGTTCTGGAGATCCGATCTCTTCCACTCCGGCAATGGACGCAAACAGCGCGAGATCACTGTCCCGGGTCTGGTTCAGCATGAACTCCCGCAGCGGCTGCACGCCTTTCTCGAGCGCGACTTGCGCGGTTATTTCCCCGTCCAGCAGCGGCTTGGCGGCGACCTCGTGAATTTCGCCGATGACCGGCGCCATGATGAAAAATGTCAGGAACAGGGCAACGCCGAGCAGCACCTGGTTCGGCGGCGTCTGGGCGGTGCCGAGCGCCTGGCGCAGAATCGAGAGGACGATGATGATGCGAACAAATGCGCTGGTGGACAGCAGAATGGCGGGCAGCAGCGTCAGCAGTGTCATGAGCACCAGGATCTGGATGCTCAGTGACCACGACTGGCCGCCGGCCTCACCCATGGCGAGTTCCACCGTGCTTTCCTGCGCGCCAGCGGCGCCGCAGGCAAGTAACAACAGGATCAGCGCCAGCGCTCGCTTCATGACGCAACCTCGCTGACGGCGCTGCGCAGCCGGTCGGCGAAGCCCGACTTCTTGCTGGCAGGGGCAACCGCAACCGGTTCCTCGAACGTGTGCAGCGTGCGCACCTGTGTCGCCGTGATGCCGACCAGCAGGCTCTGGCCGCCGACTTCGATCAGGACGAGCCGTTCTTTGGGGCCGAGAGCGCGGCTGCCAACCACATTGATCAGATTGTCCGGCCCGCCGCTGTTGAATCGCAGCCGCGAGTACAGCCAGCCGAGCACGATTACGGCGCCGACCACGATCACCAGGCTGGCGCCCAGGCTGAGCAGGCTCGGTCCTTCAATCATCGGGTCACCCATCGCAATGCTCACTCAGTTCAGCTTCTCGATCCGTTCCGCCGGGCTGATGACGTCAGTCAGGCGAACGCCGAAGCGGTTGTCGACGACGACGATCTCGCCGTGCGCGATCAGGGTGCCGTTGACGAGCACCTCCATCGACTGGTCGGCTTCGCGGTCCAGCGCAATCACCGAGCCTTCGACGAGCGAGACCAGGTCACGGATCGAGATATCCGTCGACCCGACGCGCAGCGAAATGTCGACCGGTATGTCCAGCACCAGGTCCAGGTTGATATCCGCCTTGGCGACGTCGTCATTGCCGCTACCGGCAGCCAGTTCTTCCGGCGAATACTTGGGAGTCCCGGCATTCGCGTCTTGCTCGACTGCCTGGTTTTCGTTTCCTGTTTCGGTCATATCTTGTTTGCCTTTGGTGTCCATGCTTAATCCTGGATTCATGCAGTGTCGTCGCCCACAGCGGCGAGCCAATCCGTCGCTTCGATCGCGTACTTGCCTTCATGCTTGCCGAACAGACCTCGCAGCACCGGTACCTCCTTG